>JACKOW010000002.1:600000-796475 GCA_024234055.1 Rhodanobacteraceae bacterium | reverse complement strand
GAACCCATCAAGCTCGCCGGTGGACAGACCAGCCATCGGGTGCGGGTGGGACCGGAGGTCAAGCGCGAGAACGCCCAGCGCATCCAGGCGGAGATCAAGGCCAAGTTCAAGATCGACGCGCTGGTGGTTTCTCATCCCTGATGGTCAGCCGCGCGGTCGAGTGAGGCCTCAAGCATGATCTGGGTGGATTGGCTGATCGTCGGCATCATTGCCCTGTCGGCTGCGATCAGCCTGATCCGCGGCTTCGTGGTCGAGGCGCTGTCGATCATCATCTGGGTGGTGGCGCTTTGGGCGGCCTTCCAGTTCACCGGGCCTTTCGCCCACACCTTCCTCGGCGGTATCGAGCTGCCATCGGTGCGCCTGGCGGTGGCCGCACTCATCCTGATCGTCGCCATCCTCATGCTCGGCTCGATGTTGAGCTGGCTGCTGGGGCGTCTGGTGCGCTCCACCGGCCTCAGCGGCACCGATCGCCTGCTCGGTGGCGTGTTCGGCATCCTCCGCGGCGCCCTGACTGTCGTGTCGCTGGTGGCAGTCGCCAGCTGGACCCCGGTCTGCCAGGATCCCTGGTGGCAGCAGTCGCAGCTGATTCCCACGGTGGAGGCGTTGGCGATGCAGGCGCGCGATTTCCTGCCAGAGCGCCTGCGTGAGATCATAGGCAGCTGCCGCCAGCACGCTGAGCCAGTCCCGGTGACGCTGCCGGACACTGAAACCTGACCCCCTCCCGTTCCAGTCCAGGACCAAATCCATGTGCGGAATCATCGGCATTGTTGGCCGAAGCGAAGTCGCCACTGCGCTCTACGACGGTCTGACCGTGCTTCAGCACCGTGGTCAGGATGCGGCCGGCATCGCCACCTATGACGGCAAGCGCCTGCACCTGTCCAAGGGCAAGGGTCTGGCCCGCGATGTCTTCGACAGCGCGTCGATGTCCGGCCTGCACGGGTACATGGGTATCGGCCATTGCCGCTATCCGACGGCGGGCTCCGAGGGCGCCACCGAGGCCCAACCCTTTTACGTCAATTCCCCCTTCGGCATTGCCCTGGCCCACAACGGCAACCTGACCAACACCCGCGCGCTGATGCAGGAGGTCTTTGCCGAGGACCGTCGCCACATCAATTCCGAATCCGATTCGGAAGTGCTGCTCAACGTCTTTGCGCACGAGCTGCAGGCGCAGGAGCGACTGCGGCTGGAGCCCGAGCATCTGTTCAAGGCGGTCGCCGGTGTCCACAATCGCTGTGTCGGCGGCTACGCCATCGTTGCGCTGGTGCTGGGCTACGGCATGGTCGGTTTCCGTGATCCCAATGGCATCCGTCCGCTGGTGATCGGCCGGCGCGAGACCACCGAGGGCACCGAATGGGCGCTGGCCTCGGAAAGCGTGGCGCTGGACATCCTTGGTTTCCAGCGCGTGCGTGACGTTGCGCCGGGCGAGGCGGTGCTGATCACCACCGAGGGCGAATTCGTGGCGCGCCAGTGCGCAGCCAGCAAGGTGCACGCCCCCTGCATCTTCGAGTATGTCTATCTGGCCCGGCCTGATTCGATGATCGAGGACGTCTCGGTCTACAAGGCGCGGCTGCGCATGGGCGAGCGCCTCGCCCACAAGATCCGCCGGCTGCGGCCCGAGCACGACATCGACGTCATCATTCCCGTGCCGGATACCTCACGCAGTGCTGCCATCGCCATGGGCAAGGTGCTGGGCGTGGAATACCGCGAGGGTTTCGTCAAGAACCGCTACATCGGCCGCACCTTCATCATGCCGGGTCAGAAGGAACGCGTGAAATCGGTGCGCCGCAAGCTCAATCCGATGGAACTCGAATTCCGCAACAAGGTGGTCATGCTGGTCGACGATTCCATCGTCCGTGGCACCACCAGCAGGCAGATCGTGCAGATGGCCCGCGAAGCCGGTGCCCGCAAGGTCTACCTGGCCTCGGCAGCGCCGCCGGTGCGCTATCCCAATGTCTACGGTATCGACATGCCCTCGGTGAGCGAGCTGGTGGCGCACGGCCGCAACGAGGCGGAAATCGAAGCCTTCATCGGCTGTGACTGGCTGATCTACCAGGATCTGGAAGACCTGATCGCCGCGGTTCAGGAGGGCAATCCCGAGCTCACCCAGTTCGACACTTCCTGCTTCAGCGGCGAATACGTCACCGGCCTCAGCGACAGTTATCTGCAGCAGCTGGAGCTGCTGCGCTCCGACGAAGCCAAGGAACGTCAGCGCAGGCCGGTGACTAGCGCCTGAGGGCGGGGCTGCGCCCACAGGAGCGACCTTGCGTCGCGACCGCGAAAACCGGGACCTGCCGCAAGCGCATGCCAGAAGCAGGACGCAAAGAACGCAAAGGAAAAGCAGAAAGGACGCGAAGAATGGATAGGGCAATCCTTGAATTGCTCTACTCTGCGTACTCCGCGACTCTCTGCGTACTCCGCGTTGATGATTCTGCCATCAGGTAGTCTGGAGCGTGTTCCAGCGCCAGGTTCCGGCGTCGGCGGTCGCGCCGCAAGGGCGCTCCTGCAACAGGTCCGTCGCCTGTAGGAGCGACCTTGCGTCGCGACCAAGACGCCCACCGGCCGTGACGGGCACCCATCAGGCCGGACCGACCCCAACCCCATGACCGCATCACACCAATGACCGCCGCTCACACCATAGACCCGCGTGCCCTGGCATTGAGCTGCCTCACCGAGGCCAGCATCGGCGCCAAGCTCGAGCTGACTGCGCAGGCCAGCCAGGCCATCGCCGCCGAAGGCCCCTGGCGAGACTCGATTGGACCGGGTCGCTGCCCGTCGATGCCCGAGCCCGGCCGACCGGAGCGCCCCTTGCTGGTTGCGCCCCGGGAGCTCTCGCAGCGCAAGCTCAACAGCGTCGAGGGTCGCGCCGCTCTGATCCATGCGGTTGCCCATATCGAGTTCAACGCCATCAATCTGGCCTGGGACGCGGTCTATCGCTTCCCTGGCATGCCCGATGACTACTATCGGGACTGGGCCAGTGTGGCCGCCGATGAAGCCCGCCATTTTTCCTTGTTGCAGACCCGCCTCGAGCAGTTGGGCTATCAATACGGTGATCTCCCGGCCCACAACGGACTGTGGCAGGCCGCCGTGGCGACCGAGCATGACGTGATGGTGCGCATGGCCCTGGTGCCGCGGGTGCTGGAGGCGCGCGGGCTTGATGTGACACCCGGCATGATCGAGCGCCTTGCCCGCGTCGGCGACCGGGAAACGATCGCCGCGCTGGAACTCATCCTCCGCGAAGAAGTACGCCACGTGGCCATCGGCTCCCACTGGTTCGCTTATCTGTGCGGACAGCGTAAACTCGAACCACGCTCGACCTTTCTGGACCTGCTCCAGCACAGCGCTGGCGCACTTCCCCGCGGACCCTTCAACGTCAGTGCCCGGCTCGCGGCCGGCTTCAGTCCCGAAGAACTCGAAGCGCTCGAAAATATTTGTTGATGCTGAGAGGATTTCGATAGTTCCCGCGTCTTTATCTCCCGTACAGGGCTGTGTTAGCCTTGTGCGGTGGGGTGCTGCGGCCGAAGGCGGCCAGCATCGCTATCGGGCGCGCAATCCAATCATCTCGAAGGGACACCTCCATGAATCACAAAGCACTTCTGGGTACGGCCGTAGCTGCCGCCCTCATGTTCGGCGCACAGGCTGCTTCGGCTTGCGCCATCTCGGCTTGGTCGTCGGCCACCGGTTTGACCGTTGCCGATACCGGAACCTATGCCGACGGCTTCAGCCCTATTGACGGCGATTGCGGCCTGCGGGTCGCGGATTCCAACGGTGTCAACGGCCGTTTTGTGACCGACACGACCCCGAACGCCGAGACCTCGTTCAAGGCTCGTTTCTATTATTTCACTGGTGACATCCAGGGGACCGCGCCGATCTTTCAGGCACGCAACACGGGCGGCACCAACATCATTCAGATCACGCACAGTGCAGCCGGCGTGCTGAGCTTCACCGCCAACACTGGCGGCGCGGCGCAGACCGTCAACGTTGTTGATAATCGCTACTACGCCATCGAATTGTCGTGGACGTCGGGTTCTCCTGGCTCGTTGACCGCCACCGTCTCGGGCAATGCCGGCGCGGCAGTGACCATTCCAGTGGCCGGCACGGTCAATTTTGCCAGTCTCAGCAACTCGGCTGATCGAATCGACGATGTTCGTCTCGGACTGATCGGTGGCTCGGTCACCAGCACCACGCCGGTGTATTTCGACGAATACGATTCTCGGCGTACGACGGCCCCGGGCTTGCTGTGTCGCGGTGATGCTGGTGGCAACCCCGGTGGCACGAAGGATGGACTCATTGGTTCAGCTGACCGTGTCCTGATCACCAATCAGATCCTTGGTACCAATCAACAGCCGCATGGTTATCGCGACAACAATGGTGACGGTATCGTCGCTTCCGCTGACCGCGTGGCTGTGACCAATCTGATTCTCGCCGGCGCCACCTGCAACTGATTGAATTAGGAGATTAGAGAAATGCGCAAGTTCATCACAGTTGTAGCGCTGAGCATCGCCTCGGTGTCAGTCGCCCATGCCGACCAGCTGGTCTTTTCTGCTGAAAAGAGTGGCGGTGCACGTGTTGCCGCGATCGACTATGTCAGCAACGGCGACGCCGTCGCTTTCGATTTCAAGATCGATGTTCCTGGTGGTACGGATGCGGTGGTCAACCTGAAGTCATGTGTTGCCGCTCTGCCCAAGTCGCACGCCGGGCAGTGCTCCTTCGCCAAAGGACAAATCATCGGAATCGTTTATAGTGATAGCAATGAACGCCTTCCGAAGGGCATCATCAGCATCGGATCTGTGTCGGTTCAGTCGAAAGCGGCTGGCGATCTCTCTGTTGCAAGCTTCACTGCAGTCAACAAGGACGGTATCTCGGTCGAATCCACCGTGACCGATTCCGCCACGAAGTAAGAAAACGCGTCCCTGAGTCGGAGTGTCTAAAATGAAAATAATGTCTAAAGCCCTGCTGTCACTGGGTGCTGGCCTTTGCCTCAGCGCATCGGTCAGCGCTCAAACCATCAGTGCCGGAACTGCATCCGGTCCAGCTGGTGGCGCCACCACACCGGCAACTATCCCGGTGGATTTCACCCGTAACCCGGGAACGCCAGTTGCAGACTTCATCGTTCGGGTGAACTTCAACCTGGCCAACCTGACGGTGACGAACACTGCTGCCGCAAACGGCGGTGGTTGCTCCTATATCGGGGGAAATTCATTTGTCACGGTGATTCCGCCTGCTGGCCTGAGCGACATCCAGACGAACACCTACTGCAACATCACGTTCACGATCAACCCGGCTGCTCCGGCCCCCAGCGCGCAGGCACTGACGCTGTCTTTCGCGCCGGGCGGTAACTGCATCGACAACAACGCCAATACCGTTGTCTGTGCGCTCACCGACGGCGTGGTCAACGTCACCGGTGGTGGTGGTCCGCCGACCGGTCCGAGCATCGCCTACAACCCGGCTGCCGGTGCTTCGGCGGGTACGGGTGGTCCGGTGAACTTCACGGGCGTGACCACGCCGGGTACGACGGGTAACGGCACCATCGTTGCCACGCCGTCCAATGGTACTCTCGCCGGCACGACCACTGTCGGCTCGTTCTCGCTGACCGGTCCGGATGCGGCCAACTTCACGGTGACCAGTGCTGCTACGCTGACCTTCACGGCCGGCACCAACACCCCGCAGAACATCACCATGACCTGTACTTCGGGTGCCGCTCAGCGTACGGCGAACCTGCAGGCCACGGAAACCATCACCAATGGTGCAACCACGCAGCGTTTCTGGCAGCTGGTCTGCCCAGCTGGCGCCGTGGCGGCGGTTCCGCCGACTCTGACCTACTCTCCGGCAGCAGGTGGCGCAGCCACCAACGTGGCGTCGGCTGGCAATTTCGACATCGCAGTGGGTTGCCCGACTGATGGCTCGCCCTGTAACGGTTCCGGTACCGGTCTGGCAGCAACGTCGCGCCTGGTCTCGGTGTCGGCCGCTTACACCGGTCCTCCGTTCAGCCCGACTCCTTCGATGACCTGCAACTTCCTCAGCGAAGGTGGTGCAGTGGTTGCTGCTCCGCTCGACTTCGTGGCCACTCAGGCTGATGCCGGCGACGTACGTTGCACCTGCCCGGTCGCTCTGACTGCCGAGCCGTTCACGGTCACGGTTGTCGAGCAGAGCCCGGCTGGAGGCGCGAGCGTCAATCGCACGTTCAACGTCGTCTGCGGCGCGGGTCAGACCTGCGGCACGATCGGCGCTACCCCGGGTACCGGCACGGTTAACCTGAACAATGGCGGCGCCCCGGTCACGGTGAGCACGGTCAACTTCACGGGTGCCAGCAATGGCGTGACCCAGCAGGTCAACTGCACGCAGTCCGGTGTCTCGGCTGGTTCGACCTTCACGGTCACGGGTGTGCCGGCAACGCTGTCGAACGCCAACACCTCGACGACCATCGCGGCCACGTGCTCCAACACGGCGACGACGACGGGTACGGCGACGCTCACGTGTACTTCCACGGCCAATTCGCCGGGTTGCACCACGCTGAACGCCACCTACACGTTGACCTGCCCGGGCGTCAACGTGCCGCCCCCGGTCGAGTCGGTGCCGGTTCCGGCGATCAACGAGCAGGGTCGCATCCTGCTGGCAGCTCTGGTTCTGCTGCTGGGTCTGGGTGTGATCGGCTTCCGCATGCGCGGTTGATCCGAGCAACACTGCTGAATCGGAAGGGGCCCTCTGGGCCCCTTCTGCTTTTCTGGGAAGCGCAAATCCAGGTTGCCCACCCAGGTACCGCTCTCTTCCAGACGGCCCGAACAAAACATCCTTGCGAGCCAGCTGTTTCGGCCTGAACCTGCCCATGTGCCATGAACCGCAAGTTCGCCCGTAGGAGCGTCCTCGCGTCGCGACCGGCACCGCGAGGACCCTGTCCTGAGGCAGGTCGCGGCAAGAAGCCGGACGCAGAGCACACGAAGGAAAAACAGAGAGAACACGAAGAAAAGCGTGAACATCTTCGATCTGCCCGGAGAACGATCGTGCGTAGCCCGTTGTGCCGCGCGGCGGCTCAGCGGGGCGCTTTCGCGTCACCGCCCGCAGAGCGCTGCGCGCACTTCGTGCTACGACAGGCGGTTTTGCGCCAAATTCGTCGATTCAACGACTTGCGACATGGGGTCATGGAGAGTCACCTGATGGCTCAATGCAGAGATGTGCGGGCTTGACCTCGCCCGATGCGGCATGAGCCGTCTGGCCGCTCCCGGTCATCCTGATGCACTTGGACCGCCCTTGAACTGCCGACTTCCCAGGAGCAAGCGCCTCCATCTTGACCCTTGCTTGCCTGCCGCTGCCGGAACTCGCCCGCTAATATCGAGTCCCAGAACCAGGGCGTAGAGCGCATTCTGCGCAGACAAACAACTGCCATATCTTCCAGCGGAGCTCAGCACATGTGTGGAATTGTCGGTATTGCGGCACGCAAGAACGTGGTGCCTCTGCTGATCGATGGGCTGCAGGCGCTCGAATACCGAGGCTACGATTCAGCGGGACTGGCGCTGATTACGGCAAATGGCCTGATCCGACTGCGTACACCGGGGAAAGTCAGAGAACTCGCCGCGCTTCATGCCCAATCGCAGATCAGTGCCGAGACCGGCATTGCACACACCCGATGGGCTACCCACGGCGTGCCGAGCGAGCGCAATGCCCACCCCCACACCTCGCGCGAGCGAATCTCGGTGGTGCACAACGGCATCATCGAAAACCACGAAACACTCCGGCAGGAACTGATGGCCGATGGATATGAATTCGAATCGGAAACCGACACCGAGGTCATCGCCCATCTGATCGACTCCTACCTCACTACGGGTTCATCGCTGCTTGATGCCATCAGTCAGGCGATCACCCGTCTCGAAGGCGCCTATGCGATTGCTGCGGTAGCAATCGCGTCCCCGCACGAGGTTGTTGGAGCCCGTCGGGGCTCACCGATGGTTGTGGGTGTTGGCGAGGGGGCGCAATACCTGGCTTCCGATGTCTACGCCCTGCTGTCAGAAACCCGGCGCTTCATCTATCTGGACGACGGCGATCTGGTACATCTGACGCCCGATACCATCCATATCTTCGATGAATCCGGCGCAGCCGTAGAGCGGATCATCAAGGAAGCCCAGTTCCGCCCCGATGCCGTCGAGCGTGGGCAATATCGCCACTACATGCTCAAGGAAATCCATGAGCAACCCCAGGCGATCGCCGATACCCTGGAGGGCCGACTCTCTCGCGGACGTATACTGACCGAGATCTTTGGGCCCGACGCCCGCAAGCTACTGACCGAACTGCAGGCCGTCCAGATCGTTTCCTGCGGATCCAGCAACCACGCAGCCCAGGTGGCTCGTTACTGGATCGAGAGCTTCAGTGGCGTACCGTGTTTCGCCGAGATAGCCAGCGAGTACCGCTACCGCCACGCAGCGGTTCCCAAGAACACGCTTCTGGTCACGGTATCTCAGTCTGGCGAGACTTCCGACACCTTGGCGGCTCTGCAGCACGCGTCCAAGCGCGGCTACCTTGCACGCCTTGCCATCTGCAATGTCCCGGAGAGTTCATTGGTACGTGCCAGCGAGCTCGTGCTGATGACCCGTGCCGGTCCCGAGATCGGTGTCGCCTCCACCAAGGCTTTCATCACCCAGCTGGTGGCCTTGGCCATGCTGGCGCTGGAAATTGGCCGAGCCAAGGGCATGGATCAGACGCGTTACCAGGAGGCGGTTCGCGAGCTCGAACTGCTGCCCAATGCCATCACCAGGGTATTGGCCCTGGACGATCAGATCCAGGCCATGGCTCAGCGCTTTGGCGACAAGCACCACGCCCTGTTCCTTGGCCGTGGTGTGCAGTTCCCGATTGCCATGGAAGGTGCGCTCAAGCTCAAGGAAATCAGCTACATCCATGCCGAGGCCTACCCAGCCGGCGAGCTGAAGCACGGGCCGCTTGCCCTGGTCGATGAAAACATGCCGGTGATTGCCGTAGCGCCCAACGACGAACTGCTGGAAAAGCTCAAGAGCAATGTCCAGGAAGTACGCGCGCGCGGTGGCGAGATGTTTGTCTTCGCCGATGAAAAGGTCGCCGCCAGCATGAGTCATGATCGTGGCCACGTCATCGCCGTACCCAGCGTGGGAGCCTTTGTTGCGCCCATGCTCTACACCATTCCGATGCAGTTGCTGGCCTATCACGTCGCCGTTCTCAAGGGTACTGACGTGGACCAGCCACGCAATCTAGCCAAAAGTGTCACGGTCGAGTAGCGCAGTGGCGTAGATCGCAGTGCAGTCGCCGGGACCCTCATTCCCACCGTGCATGACGTAAGGGATTGGCTGCGGGGGACAAAGATCAGCCATGATCAGGGAGCGTGGAACCACGCCCGACCCGGCGTCATTGCGAGCCACCTGTATCGGCCTGAAACTGCCCACGGGTCATGAACCACCAACCCGCCTGTAGGAGCGACCTCGCGTCGCGACCGGCAAGCCGCACGTCCGAAGCAGCGGTCGCGCCGCAAGGGCGCTCCTACCGGTGAACAAAGCCTGCGTGACTAGTTTCCCGTCAGATCCGCCAGCATTGCGCCTACGTGCGCCACGGAACAGTCCCTCAGGGCTGTCAGCGAATAGCCGCCTTCGAGAACCGAAACCAATCGACCCTGACAGTGCTTGTCGGATAGAGCGAGCAGGGCCAGCGTGAGCCAACGATAGTCATCGGCACCCAAGTTCAGATCGGCCAGCGGGTCCAGGCGGTGTCCGTCGAAGCCTGCCGACACCAGCAGAAGCTGCGGCCCGAATCGTTCGATGGCCGGTAGCAGGCGCCCGGTCCACAAGCGCCGAAACTCAGGGCTGCCGCTGCCGGAGTGCAACTGCCCATTGACCAGATTGCCGACACCGATGTCGGACTCGTGTCCGCTGCCGGGGTACAGCGGCGACTGGTGGCTGGAAATGTATTGCACTCGCGGCTCGTCGGCGAAGATGGCCTGGGTGCCGTTGCCGTGGTGGACATCGAAGTCGACGATGGCCACGCGCTCCAGCGCATGCGCCTGCAAGGCATGGGCGGCACCGACGGCGATCGCATTGTGCAGGCAGAAGCCCATCGCCTGATCCGCGCTGCTGTGATGTCCAGGGGGCCGCACCGCACAGAAGATCCGTCGTTCTGGCCCAGATAGCACGGCATCAACTGCGGCGCACACCGCGCCGCAGGACCTGAGACTGGCGGCGAGTGAGGCCGGCGACATGGCGGTATCGGTATCGATCCTGTGCCGGCCCACCGATGGGCTAGCCTCACGCAGTTCAGCCAGCAGGCGGGCACTGTGGACCCGTAGCAGCTGCGCATCCGTCGCCGCGGGGGCTTCAACAAAGCAGAGCCGATCCGCGAAGGCGGACGTCAACGCTTCGAGCACCGCGCGCAAGCGGCCTGGATGTTCTGGATGCCCTGCGCCCGGATCATGGTCCAGGCAGCTCGGGTGCGTGTAGATCAGCATGGACTCATCAACCGCGTTTGTTGCGGTCCCACAGCACTTCGCCGGCACCGCCCTCGCGCGCCAGTACCCGGGCAATCACGAACAGCAGATCGGACAGCCGATTCAGATAGCGTATCGCCTCTGCGCGCACCGCCTCGGCTCGCGACAGCGAAATCACCTCGCGTTCGGCACGGCGCACGACGGTGCGGGCCACATGACAGTGTGCCGTCGCGGCACTGCCCCCGGGCAGGATGAAGTCCTTGAGCGCAGGCAGCGGTTCGTTGAAGCCGTCCAGATCACGTTCGAGCGCATCGATATCCCGATCCTGTATCAGCGCCATGCCCGGAATGCAGAGTTCGCCACCCAGATCGAACAGCTGATGCTGCACCCGGGTCAGACAGGCGCTGACGGCATCCGGCACACCCGCTTGCGCCAACACCACACCGATGCAACTGTTCGCTTCGTCGACCGTGCCATAGGCCGCAACCCGCAGGCTGTCCTTGTCAACGCGGCTGCCATCGCCCAAGCCGGTGCTGCCGTCATCGCCGGTACGCGTGTAGATCTTCGAAAGCCGGTTACCCATGAGCGAATCCCAAGTCCGTAAATGAGATCGCCCGCACCTCGACGGCGCGGGCGATCAACAACCCTGCGTTGCGACTGTCAGCAACGCTCAGGCGGAAAGCTGCCCGGGCTGATAGCGACGGGCCAGCGCCATGCCGCCAAAAAGCACCGTGGCATAGACCGCCATGCCGAGCAGCGTGTAGGCGAAGAATGGCAGCGCCATTGTGTAGCAGGTGACAAGACCCGCCAGATCCTGACTGTAGTAATGACCGTCGGCAGCCACCCAGACCGCGAAGTTGCTGACAATGAAGAACACCGTCGCCGCAGCCAGACCGTAGCCGGCAACGCGGCCTGCACCGGCATCCGGTCCCAGGCGGAAGCCCAACCAGACGTTGAAGGCAATCAGGCCGTAGATCACCGGCATGCCGCTATGGAAGCCGAGCACGCTGTCGGCCAGCGCCATCGCCAACAGCGGCACCAGGAATGCGAGGTGACGATTCGCCAGATAGGCGCCGGCAAACAGGCCTATCGCCTCCACCGGCGTGAAATTCGGCGGATGCGGCAGCAATCGTGACAAAGCAGCCAGCACGATCAGTGCAGCCACCAGCGTCGCGCGCGGGTACCAGCGCGCAGCGGCGTCATTCGACATCAGAACTCTCCATACCAGGCTATCGGTCAGTCCCGAAGCATACTGCAAGCGCCGCTGGCGTGGTTCGGTTCCTGGATGGATCGCGCCCGAGGCCGCGACGCGTGGCGGGCGTGCCGCGGGTGGCGTCATTGCGAGCCACCTGTTTCGGCCCGACACGGCCCATGGACAATGAACCCCCGGCGTCATTGCGACCCCGGACTTGATCCGGGGGAAGCAATCCAGACACATATCCTCAGATGCACTGGATTGCTTCGTCGCTGCGCTCCTCGCAATGACGCACCAATCAGATGCGGCCAGGACTCACCCACAGGCCGCGCCGACAAGCATCTGAAGGCGGCTGGCGACCGCTCCCCAGGCCCGCTTTCTCGCTTCCATCGCGGCTGCTCCGTATGCTTGGGTAGACAGACCGCAGGGCGCGCCGAATCCGGATCGTCCGCATGGCAGAACTATTTCGGGCGTGCGCCCGCGTGAGTGCGAATGATGCGGGCCAATGACTGTGACATTCTGATCGCCGGTGGCGGACTGGTGGGTCTGAGCCTGGGGCTGGCCCTCAGCGGCTCCGGTTTGCGGGTACGCCTGGTCGATCAGGCGCCGCCGGCCAGTGCCGAGCGCCCTGCCGACGAACGCCATCTGGCCCTGAATGAGGTCAGCTGCCGAATCCTGACCCAGCTGGGGATACT
Organism: Rhodanobacteraceae bacterium; assembly: GCA_024234055.1. Classification (NCBI taxonomy): domain Bacteria; kingdom Pseudomonadati; phylum Pseudomonadota; class Gammaproteobacteria; order Lysobacterales; family Rhodanobacteraceae; species Rhodanobacteraceae bacterium. The sequence goes on along the minus strand of JACKOW010000002.1, from coordinate 784,153 downwards.
GCCGGCGCTGGGTGCTGCCGCGGCACCGATCCGGGCCATCCACGTCTCCAGTGCCGGCGAGTTCGGTGTGACTCACTGGTCTGCCGCCGAGAGCGGACGCGAACGCTTTGGTGTGGTGGTGCCGGCGCGACGTTTGCTGCAGGAACTGCAGCAGGCGGTGCTGGCCCGCAGCGATGTCGAACTGATCGCTCCGGCCTCGGTGCGGGATGTGCGGCCAGCAGCGGACAGTCTGAGTGCGCAGGTGGACGCCGGCAGCGGACAGCGCGATTCCGTCAGCGCGCGCCTGCTGGTCATCGCCGACGGTGCCGATTCGGCGCTGCGCACGGCGGCCGGCATCGGCGCGCAGCGCCACGACTACCAGCGCAGCGCCATCTGCTGCGCATTGACGCCCGAACGCGATCATCAAGGCACCGCTTATGAACGCTTTACCCGCAGTGGCCCGGTGGCCCTGCTACCGCAGGCGCAAGGTCGCTGCGGTGCCATCTTCGTGGTCGAAACGGCCGAGGCCGGGCGACTGATGGGCCTGCCTGACAGCGAGTTTCTGGCAGCGCTTCAGCAGGCCTTCGGCTACCGCCTGGGTCGATTGCGGGAGGCCGGATTACGTGTCAGCTATCCGCTGCGGCGGATGCTGGCCGAGCGCCTGATCGCCCCGCGGCGGGTACTGATCGGCAATGCCGCGCAGGCGGTGCATCCGGTCGGCGCCCAGGGCTTCAATCTGGGGTTGCGCGATGCCGCGGCGCTGGCGCAGGCCTTGCTGCAGAATCATCGCCTGGGCGCTGATCCCGGAGCGCCCGCCTTGCTGGACGGTTATGCCGCCGCGCGCCAGGCCGATCGCTCGGCCACCACCGGACTCAGCCATGCGCTCGCTTTGGGCACCGGCATGCACAGTCCCGCGGCCGGCTGGCTGCGCAGTCTGGCCCTGATCGCAGCCGATCGGATTGAGCCGCTGGCCGAGCATCTGCTGTTGGGTGGCATGGGCTATCGAGGGAATACTCCGGCGCTGGCGAGGGGTGCGCACCCATGAGGTCCGGCAGTCGTGATGCTCTGGATGCGCTGATCATCGGTGCCGGTATGGTCGGCGGCGCCGTTGCTCTCGGATTGGCCAGGTCGGGTCTCAAGGTGGCGCTGGTGGAGCAACACCCGGTCAGCGCGCCGACCCCAGCAGAAGCGGTTGATGCGCGCGTGGTGGCCGTCGCCCCGCATTCGCAGCGTCTGCTGAGCTCGCTTGGCGTCTGGGGCGAAATCGCCGCGGTGCGCGCTTCGCCCTATTCCCATATGCAGGTGCAGGACGCACTGGGCGCCAGCACGCTGGATTTCGATGCCGCCGACTATGGCTGGCCTTGCCTCGGTCATATCGTCGAGAACCGACTGATTGCCGGCACGCTCTGGCATGCGCTGGAGCGCGAGCCGGGCATCCGTCTGCTGCTGGGCGATACGCTCGCTGATTTCGAGATGGATGAAAGCAGCGTGCGCGTGCGCCTCAGCAGTGGTGGTGAGTTGCGTGCACGGCTGCTGATCGGTGCCGATGGCGTCAACTCGCGGGTGCGCGATCAACTGCTGATCGGAACCTCCGGGGCGCCGTATGGACAGAGCGGTCTGGTGGCGCAGATCCAGGCCGAGCAGCCCTCGCCGCAGCTGGCTTGGCAGCGTTTCCTGCCATCCGGGCCGCTGGCCTTCCTGCCGCTGTGCGATGGCAGCTATTCGATGGTCTGGACCCTGCCTGCGGCGCGTGCGCAGGAACTGATCGAGGTCTCCGCCGAGCAGTTCGAAGCCCAGCTGTTGCGGGCCAGCAACAGCCGCTTTGGACGTCTGCGCCTGCTCACCGATCGCCAGGCCTTCCCGCTGCGGCTGCAGATCGCGCAGCGTTTTGTCGAGCAACGCGCGATCCTGATGGGTGATGCGGCGCACGTGGTGCATCCGCTGGCCGGGCAGGGCGTGAATCTGGGCTTTGCCGATGTCAGCGCGTTGATCGCTGCGGTGGCGCAGGCGCAGGCCCGCGGACGGGCGCCGCTGGGCGCCACCGATCTGGCAAGGTGGGCACGCCAGCGCCGCAGCGAAGCCGCCCTGGCGGCGCGCGCCTTTGACGGATTGAACCGGCTCTACGGCATTTCCGAAGGCCCGATGGTGGCCGCCCGCGGTATCGGCCTGCGCCTGGTGGACCGGCTGACGCCGATCAAGCGCAAGCTCGCGGAGCAGGCAGCGGGCATACGCGCCGGGATCGGATAGAAGCCTTGGTGGGTCTGGACTTGTCCGGACGCTGTTGCTCCGTCATTGCCAGAAGCGTCCAGACAGGCCATGTAGGTTGGGCAAAGGCGTAGCCGTGCCCAACATCGGCGCGTGAAATCGTTGGGCACGGCCTGCGGCCTTAGCCCAACCTACCCAAACCATCCCAGCCAGAAGCGTCCAGACAGGCCATGTAGGTTGGGCAAAGGCGTAGCCGTGCCCAACATCGGCGCGTGAAAGCGTTGGGCACGGCCTGCGGCCTTAGCCCAACCTACCCAAACCGTCTCTGCCAGAACCGTCCAGACAAGTCCGGACCTGCAGAAGCATCCGGCCTAGGGGAACAACCGGATCACCAGCCCATCGTGATCCGAGACTCTGAGCGGGCTCCATTCGTTGGGAGCCTCGAAGCCGCTGTGCAGCATGTCCTCGCCATAGGTCAGCACGTTGGCGGAGGTGCGCTCGAACAATAGCGGCGCATCGACATTGGCGCGGGCGTAGCTCAGGCCGACGAAGACGTTCTGTGCGGCTGTCGACAGCAGCGCGTGATCGATCAGCTGCACGGCGCGGCCGAAGAAGTAGCTGTAGCGGTCGTTGGCCGGCACCGAGTCGGCGGCATTGCTGAGATTGGGTTCGACGATGTCGGCCACCGGTGCCAGCAGGCTGTCCGGATTGGGGTCGCCGGCCAGTTTCGCGGTGCCGCGGATGGTGCCGATGGTATCGACATGACCGTCGGTGAACTGGAAGGCGTTGTGGTCGCCGATGATCACCAGCGGCACCGTGGGATTGCTGGTCTGGAAGCTCTGGATCAAGGTGGCGATGGACTCCGATTGGGCCAGGCGCTTCTTGCACAGGCGCTCGCCGGGCGCACCGGGACGGCAGTCGTTGATGCCGCTGAAGGAGCGGGTGTGATTGACGATCACCGAGAACGGCCGGTCGCCGACGCTGAACTGACCGGTCAGCTGCAGGGGCGGTCGGTCGTGCAGGCAGGACGGCGGCACATCGAAGGTGAACTGCTCGGCCTTGGCCAGTTGGGTCACGCTGAAGCCAGGGTTGACCCGCCCGCTGCGCACCAGGAAGCCCGAATCGATGCCGCCGACATCACTGCCCTCGGACAGATAGGCGGTGTAGACGATGCCAGGATCATCCTGCGCGATCTTGGCGACCAGGGTTTCCAGCACGCCCAGATTCTCCACCTCCTGCACGGCGACCACATCGGGCGCGCGCAGCACATTGCGGACATAGGCCGAGAACTTGCCCATGCGCCGGCTGTACTCGCCTTCCTCGGAGACTTCGCCACAGTTGCTGACGCTGGTACAGGTGAAATTGCCGAAGCAGTTGAGCTGGGCCGGGTTGTTGAAGTTGTTGTTCTGGTCGGTATCGAAGAAGCGCAGCATGTTGATCGAACCGATGGTCAGATTGCCCGGCGCCGGCGCGGTGACCGGGCGCGGCATCGGCGCGGCCTGCAGAATGGTCAGGGTGCTCGGCCAGATCTCGAAATCGCCGAAGTCATAGCCAATCACGCCCTCGGCGGCAAAGCGGGTGCCGCCGTAGAGCACCTGGTTGGGCAGGCCGAGCTTGTCAGGATCGAGCTCGAAAGTTTCGGGATTCAGATCCCACAGCGGAATCGTGGCGGCGATGCCCGCGTAGCCCGGCGTTTCCAGGCCGGGCTCGCGCAGGCCGCGGTCCGGACCGGCCTGGATCACCGCCTCGGCAATCGGATCGGTGCCAAAGCGCTGATTGGGCGCGTTGACCACGCCATTGGCGATGCTCACGCGCATGCCTTCGATGCATTCGAAGTTGGCAAATTCGACATTGGCGTTGCTGTAGCACGAGGGCGTGGACAGCATCGGCGAGGGGAAGCTGGCATCCAGCACCACCGGTGGTGGCACGGCGCCGGTGCCGACGAAAGTCACCGTCGGCGAGCCACTGATCTGGGTGAACTCGAAGAACTCCTGCACCGTGCCGCTGACATTGACACGGTCGCCAACCGCCACGCCCGGGGCGCTGCCGGTGAACACGAAGATGCCGTTAGAGGTCGCCAGATTGTTGTCGTCACGATTGGCGGGTGTCTGGATGAAGAAACCATTCGGTGCCAAGGCGGTGACGCTGTTGTCCAGCGTGGTGACGCTGCTGCCGACCACCGGCGAGCTCGTGCCGCTGCCCTGGATCTGGAAGATCTCCAGCGGATCATCGTTGAGGATCAGACCGCGGCCGCTGGTATCGCCGGCAAAGGCATTGACCAGATCGGACAGCGTGACCGTGAAGTCCTCGTCGGATTCGCCGATCAGATCCTGGTTGACCAGCACTTCGACCGTGGCGCCGGTCTGTCCGGCCGGGATCAGGACATCGTTGAGCGCAATGGCCACGAAATCATCGCCGCTGGTGGCACTGCCGCTGGCGCTGGTGGCGTCGAAGCGCACGCCGCCGGCCGGCGCCGGCGCGTCGAGCGTCACCGCGAACTGGAAGCTGGTGGTGCCGCCGGGCGTGTTGCCCTCGGCCACTGAAACATCGCCGATGCTGATGATCGGTAGACCGCCGAGGCCGCTGCCGGTGACCAGCACATCATCGGGGCCCACCCATTCGTCGCTGCCGGCGGCGTTGGTGGTCATGATCCGCAGGATCACCAGCGGCTGATTGTTGGCCGCGGCCGGCAGAGTCACGTCCACCGGCGTGACCTTGGTCAGACTGGGGCCATCGCTGGCATCGGCCACGTAGGCGGCCGGAACATTGGTGTAGCCGCCGCTGCCGCCGACGCGGAAGTGCAGGGCGACCTGCTGCACCGAGTTGTCGGTGCCGTCGTCGACGTCGCGGACGTTGTAGCGCACGCGGATGTTCTCGCGGTTCAGCGTGTTCAGATAGAACAGCAGGTGTGGGGCATCAGCGGTGCCGCTGCCCTGCATGGCCACTACCGGATCCATCAAGTTGTCGAAATCGCCGACGCCACCGGCGGTGCTGCCCGTATTGCTGAGATTGGCAATGACGTCGACCGCCGAAACGGTCGAATAGTCAAGCAGCAGCGTCTGCGGATCGACCCCGGTGGTGCTGCTGCTGCTGATGTCGCCGAGGTAGCCGACCACGCCCGGAACACTCGACCAGTCGTCGTTGACCGTGATTGCCGCGCCGGACCAGTCCTGCGCATAGGGCGTGACTTGGGCCGTTTCGTTTGCCGAGGTGGTACCGGCAACGAAGGTCAGTCCCGCGAGCAGGACAAGAGAGAGGGTTGCACGTTGCATCGGTCGGAATCCAGCGTCGATAATCTCCACAGCATAAACCCCGTCGGAGTCGGCGCAGTGACACGCTTTGTCGCCGACAGTGGCATGCTTCGCACCCCCCGGTCCCGATGACCGCTGCCGCTGATTTGCACATGTCCAAGCTTGCCGACTTTCACCTGCCCGGGATTGATGGCTGGGAACTGCCGCTCGATCGCTTTGAAGGCGAGGTGGTGCTGATCGTCAATGTGGCCAGCCGTTGCGGGCTGACGCCGCAATATGCCGCGCTGGAAGCGCTGCATCGGCGCTTCAATGATCGCGGGTTCGAGGTGCTGGGTGTGCCGTGCAACCAGTTCGCCGGACAGGAGCCTGGCACTGAAGCCGAAATCCAGCAGTTCTGCACGCTCAACTATGACATCACCTTTCCGATGTCCGGCAAGGTCAAGGTCAACGGCGAGGAGCGGCATCCGCTTTACCAATGGCTGGCCGGCGACGAAGCCAAATTCCCGGGGAATATCTCCTGGAACTTCGAGAAGTTCCTGATCGGCCGCGATGGTCAGGTCATCGCCCGCTTCGCACCGACCGTCAAACCCGATGCGCCGGAGGTGGTGGCAACCATCACCGCGGCTCTGGGCTGAGGCAGGGCTGCCTCCCGTGCGATCAGCGTTGAAGAATGTCGTCAGCGTCATCCTCGGCTTCATCGTGGCCAGTGTGGTCATGATGCTGGTGGAGATGCTCAACGGCCACGTGCTGTACCCGGAACTGAGCAAGGCGGCGCGGATAGCGACCAATCCCGAGGCGGTACGCGCCTTGATGGCCTCGGTGCCGACGGGGGCGATGGTGGTGGTGCTGGTGGGCTGGCTGCTTGGCGGCGTCGCTGGTGGCTGGGTCACTGGGCGTATCGCCGCAGCCGCCGGCCTGCGGCACGCGCTGATCCTCGGTGTGCTGCTGACCTTGGCCGGCATCGCCAACAATCTGATGTTGCCGCCGCCGCTGTGGTTCTGGGTGGCCGGAATGCTGGTGCTGGGGCCGGCGGCATATCTGGGTGGCGTGTTGGCAGGCAAGCGTTGAACAGGCGTCCAGACCCTTCTGGGCCTGCGACTACCCGCGTCATTGCGAGCCACCTGTTGCGGCCTGAAACTGCGCACGGGCCGTGAACCCCCGGCGTCATTGCGAGCGTAGCGAAGCAATCCAGAGATGTGCGGCGCTACCCTGGATTGCTTCGTCGCTGCGCTCCTCGCAATGACGCATCAATTACTTACGATATGGGTTCATGGAGAGCCACCTGTTTCGGCCCTACACGGCACACAGTCCTTGAACCACAGGCTTGCGCGTAGGAGCGACCTCGCGTCGCGACCGGCAGACCGCACGTTCGAAGCAGCGGTCGCGCCGCAAGGGCGCTCCTACCGGTGGACAAGGCCGGCCGCGAAGAGGGGCGCGGCGCGGCGCCCTCCACGTCGGAAGTCCGACGGACCCCACCGCGAGCGGCAAGCCCGGTTTACGGCTCGTCGGCTGCGGCAGACCGGGTCTTGTGCTTGTATTCGCACAGATCGGCGATCGGGCATATCGGGCATCGGGGCTTGCGCGCCACGCACACATAGCGCCCCTGCAGGATCAGCCAGTGATGGCAATCGAGTTTGAATTCGCTCGGCACCAGGCGGTCGAGTCGGTCTTCGACCTCGCGCACATCCTTGCCCGGTGCGATCCCGGTGCGGTTGCTGACCCGGAAGATGTGAGTGTCAACGGCAATGGTCGGCTGGCCGAAGGCCGTGTTCAGCACCACATTGGCAGTCTTGCGACCCACGCCGGGCAGCGCTTCCAGCGCAGCGCGATCCTGAGGTACTTCGCCACCGTGTTGCTCGATCAGCATCCGGCACAGTTGAATCACATGGCGGGCCTTGCTGCGGAACAGGCCGATGGTGCGGATGGCTTCGCACAGACCCTCTTCTCCCAGCGCGAGCATGGCGGCGGGTGTGGCGGCCACCGGGAACAGACGCCGCGTGGCCTTGTTCACGCCCACATCGGTTGCCTGCGCCGACAGCACTACCGCCACCAGCAGCTGAAAGGGCGTGGCGTATTCCAGTTCCGTTCGTGGCGCCGGATTGAGTTCCCGCAGGCGCTGGAAGATCTCGGTGCGTTTGGCTTTGTTCATTGAGGACGGGATCGCCGAGTGTATTGGGTGTCGGCACAAGCTGCGTCGCAAATGAAAACGGACGCGTTTCCGCGTCCGTTCTCTCAGTTGCCGCGCAGGCAACTCGATGTCAGCAACTTATTGGCCGCGTGAGCGCACCACAACCAGACCCACCAGACCCAGCACCAACGCCAGAGCGGCCAAGCCGCCAGCGCTCATGGTCGGCGCCGGAACTGCATTGACGGGCGCATAGGGGCCAAGCGTGACCGTTGCGGTCGGGCAGTTGATGGTGTTGGTGAACGTACCCTCATCGCCGTTTTGAAAGCCGGTGGTCACCACAACATAAGTGGTATCAGCGGCCAGCGAGACCCCGTTGATGTCCGAGGTGCCGATGCCGCCGGCGCCGTCGTCATCACCGGCCACGAAATTGGCCGTCTGGTTGTTCGGATCGAAGGGAGCCTGATAGACGAACAGATAGCCATCCCAGCCGTTCTGCACGGAGAGCACATCGCAACTTTCCGACGCCGAAATGTGGAATTCCTGCGTCACGAACTTGACCGGGCCCAGGCCGGAGCAGCAGGTGCCGTCTGCGAAGGGGCGAACCCAATCGGTGCCGTTGGTGTTGTCACCGGTGTAATTCACCGAAGCGCGCGGGCTGGTGACCGTGCGCGGCGGGTTCGGGGTGGTGGCCTTCAACGCAACTTCGTTGACGACGGACTGGGAGATGGCGGGGGCCATCACAGCGGAGAGAGCAAGGGCGATCAGCGATTGACGAATCATGGTAGCTCCGAATCTGAACTGGGCGGGAGACGTACGGCTCTAAAGGCGTATCACTGAAAATGGTGATGCAGAACGCGTGAAAGTGCAATAAGCGCATTGCAGTTTTGTGTGCGTCGAGTGGTCAATGCCCGGCAACTGCAAGGCTTCTGTGGATTTCCTGATCTTGGCCGGTGCCTGGCCGACCTCTGGTCGCCTATCTCTCGGGTCGCTGCTAGTCTTCACAAGCTTGTCGGAGACACATGATGATGTCCAACTACCTCAGCACCGTGCCGAACTTTGTCACCTTTCTTGTGACCGGTGCGGTGCTGCTCGCGCTGTTCTGGACGCTCTACACCTTCGCGACGCCGCATGACGAACTGGCTCTGATTCGCGCCGGCAATGTCAGCGCGGCCATCATGATGGCGGGTGCCATGCTCGGATTTGCGCTGCCAGTGGGCGTGGCCATGGCCCGCAGCGAGGATCTGATGCAGCTGGCGCAATGGGGTAGTGTGGCCCTGCTGGTCCAATTTTGTGCCTATGTGCTGCTGCGACTGATGCACCGCGGCCTGCATCAGGCCATCGAGCAGAATCAAGTCTCCGTCGCCCTCTGGGCCGCCACCCTGTCGCTCAGTGCCGGCATCATCAACGCCGGCGCCCAGCTTGCCTGAATCCTTTCCTGAATCGTCGAGGTATCCATGACCGCACTGACCGCTGTATTCAACACCGCCCGTGGCACCATCCGCGTGGCGCTGACACCCGACCAGACGCCGCTGACGGTGGCCAATTTCGCCAACCTCGCCAAGCGTGGCTTCTACGATGGTCTGAACTTTCACCGCGTGATCAGTAACTTCATGATCCAGGGTGGCTGCCCGGAAGGCAGCGGTCGCGGCAGCCCCGGCTATCGTTTCGGCGACGAATTCGTCTCCAGCCTGCGCCACAGCAAGGCCGGCATCCTGTCGATGGCCAATGCCGGCCCCGGCACCAACGGCAGCCAGTTCTTCATCACCCACGGCCCGACCCCGCATCTGGACGGCAAGCACACCGTGTTCGGCGAAGTCACCGAAGGCCAGAATGTCGTCGACAGCATTCGCCAGGGCGATGCCATCAACTCGATCACCATTGAGGGCGATGTCGATGCCTTCCTGGCCAGCCCCAGGGTCAGCGCCAAGGTCGCCGAGTGGAACGGCGTGCTCGACAGTCGTCGCTGAGTCCGACCATGGCCATCAAGAGTGACCACTGGATCCGGCGCATGGCCGAATCAAGCGGCATGATCGAGCCCTTCGCGCCGGAACAGGTGCGGCTCGATCAGGCCGGCACACGGCTGATTTCCTACGGCACGTCGAGCTATGGCTACGACGTGCGCTGCGCCGACGAGTTCAAGATCTTCACCAACATCAACTCGACCATCGTCGACCCGAAGAACTTCGACGAGCGCAGCTTCGTCGATTTCAAGGGGCCGGTGTGCATCATTCCGCCCAACTCCTTCTGTCTGGCGCGCACCGTGGAGTACTTCCGCATTCCCCGCAGTGTGCTCACCGTGTGTCTGGGCAAGAGCACCTACGCGCGCTGCGGAATCATCGTCAATGTGACGCCGCTGGAACCCGAGTGGGAAGGCCATGTGACGCTGGAGTTCTCCAACACCACGCCGCTGCCGGCCAAGATCTACGCCAACGAGGGCGTGGCCCAGATGCTGTTCTTCGAGTCCGACGAAGTCTGCGCCACCAGCTACCGCGACCGCGGTGGCAAATACCAGGGCCAGCAGGGCGTGACGCTGCCGAAGACTTGAGGCCCGCATCGGATCCGGTCAGTGGTCAGAAGACTGGTTTGGGAGGATGCGGCTGGACTCTCGCTGACGCGCCTTGTCGGGGGAATGACGGTTGCATCGGGGTTTCCCGGGTGGATGGCCTCGGAAACGGTCGATCCGCGCGGAGCATCCCCGGCGACGCGCTGGACGCCTGCAATTCCCGAGAGCTATGCTTCCGTTACCTTTGGTAACTAATGGTGGGCTTGATGCGAATCGCTGGTCTGGCTTTGGCGGTGCTGATCATCCATCCGGGCGCATGGGCCTCGGCGTCAGAGACGGACTTCGTTCGCAGCCCGCCACCCACAGCGGAGCAGCCAGCTGAAGGCGGTTTTGTCGATGTCACTGTCGGTTTCCAGCGGCTGCCCCCGGCCGATGCCCGCTATGTCGATGGCGATAGTGATGTCGCCGGCGGTGCCGATCCGCGCTGGCGGCCGTCGCGACCCTCGCACATGGCCATGGCCGAGCGACTGGCCAAGGGTCCCAGCCCCGGCATGCGCGACGCCACGCGCTATCCCTATCTGCTGAGTCTGCAGGGCGACCGCGCCGGCGCCGAAGCAGGCATGCTGGCCGCCAAGCAACGCTATCCCGATTCGGTAGGAGTGCATTGGTCCGAGGGCTGGATTCGGCTGAATCTGCGCGACTACGAAGGTGCGCTGGCGGCTTGGTCCGTGGCCGAGCGCCTGCATGGCGGACAACCGTTCTGGGTGCCGTACACCAAGGCCATCGCGCTGGCCGGTCTGGGCGACGATGAGGCGGCATTGGCGTGGTGGCGAGTAGCGCAACGCAGCCATGCACCTGAACTCGACAGCGCCGCCGGCGCCCGGCAGCGCTTTCAGCATTGGCGCGATGCCGAGAAGCAGTTGCTGGAGCAAGTGATCACTCTGGCCTATGCGGACAACACGGCCATCTCGGCCCAACAGGCAGCGCGCGAGGCCGAGGTGAAGCGGATCATCGAGCAGAAGGCGGCCGAGTCGGGCGGAACGCCGGCGCAAATTGCGGATCGCCAGGCTGAAATCGAGCGGATCATCGAGCAGCGACGTCAGGAAATGATCGAAGAAGCCGCAAACGCCAGGCGCAAGGATCAGCCCTAGCCCGCATTTCTCACACCTGTTGCGGAAGATCGCGCAGGGCTTTGCGACTAGCGCAAGGCGCGACGACGAGGAATGGTGATTCCATGGCGAGGAGGAGCAACGCAGCGATAGTCGCAAAGAACCAGCGAGGTCCGCAAAGCGGGCAGATGCAGCCAAACACTCCGTGACTGGTGCGCGCCTCGGAATACCCTTTTATCACTAGAAGATTGGGGGCATCTGCTCGCGCAGGTGTGAGAAATGCGGGCGTGCGCTCTGCAAGCTGCACGCGATCCGAGTTGGCATGAAGCCGACCCACGAAGCCAATGGCATGGCAGTGGTAACCGAGTCTTGCGTGCGCGACCGGTAACGGCGGGTACGAAGCGTAGACAGGAATACACAGAGGTATGAGGTTGAACCCCGAAAATTTCATCGTCGAAGGTGCCGAGGGCTACGCCCGAGTTCCGCAGGCCACACGATCTGGCGAAATGCCTGACCCAGATCGACCTTCCGGGGGCATGGGCTCGTATCGAGGTGTACAGGATTGGTGTGGAACAGAGGAGATCCCGGTGTCACCACAGGGAAGTGGGCACCCGGCACAAGGCAAGAACCGAGTGCAGGGGGGTCAATGGCATGGGGAAGTCGGATGTCGTCGTAGTAGTGATGAAGCCTGCGAAGTCGCAGTTTGGCGAGTGGGTGGAGCGAAGGGCGGCACCGAGCAGGGATCCTGCGGGAGGGAACGATGGGCCGCACGCTGAGGTGGGAACCCATCTGCCCAAGACTTCGGCGGGTGCAGGAGAGGGCGCGAGCCCATCCGGAGGAGCAGTTCACGTCGCTGGCCCACTTGCTCGATGAGGGCTCGTTGTTGCGTGCTTACCGCGGCTTGCGGGCGGACGCGGCAAAGGGCATCGACGGCGAGAGCAAGGCCAGCTATGGAAAAGGATTGGCGGCACGGCTGCAGCAACTGCATGAGCGACTGCGCACGGGTCAGTACCGAGCGCAGCCGGCGAAGCGCGCGACGATCAAGAAAGCGGATGGCAGCGACCGGCCGTTATCGATCTGGTGCGTGGAGGACAAGGTCGTACAAGGCGCGGTGACCGAGGTGCTGAACAGCATTTTCGAAGCCGACTTCCGAGGGCTGAGCTATGGCTTCAGGCCGCAGCGCAGTGCGCATATGGCCTTGCAGGCGGTGCAGACGGTGCTGCAGAAAGGACGCGTGAACTGGGTATTGGACCTGGATCTGAAGCAGTGTTTCGATCGCATCGAGCACGAGGCATTGCGACAGGCAATCAGGCGCAGGGTGACCGATCGCAGTCTGTTGCGACTGATCGACAAATGGCTGACGGTCGGGGTGGTGGAGCAGGATGGCAAGCGGACACGGCAAACGTGCGGCACGCCGCAAGGGGCGCCGATTTCCCCGCTACTGGCGAACATCGTGCTGCATGAGGCGATGGACGAGGTGGTGGTGGAATGGCGTCGGACAGCGGCGCGCGGCGAGGTGTACATGGTGCGCTATGCCGATGACGCAGTCCTGATGTTCGAGCATGAGGAGGATGCGGTAGCGCTGCGAGCGGTACTGGAGACGAGTCTGGCGCGCTACGGGCTGGAGATGAATGTGGCCAAGACCCGCTTGCTGGGTTTCGGCCGCACACCGCCGGGCGGGGGCAAATCCGGGAGTTTCGACTTTCTCGGGTTCACGCACATCGCCGGCCAGGATCGCCAGGGCCGCTATCTGGTGCGACGTCAAACGATGGCGAAGCGCTTCCGGCGCAGCCTGACGCTCGCCCGTGAGTGGTGCCGCGCGCACCTGCACGATCCCTTGCGCACACAGTGGGCTGAACTGAGTGCCAAATTGAAAGGCCACTACGCGTACTACGGCGTGCGCGGCAACATGGATGCGCTCAAGCGTTTCCGCGCCGCGGTGCGAGCGATCTGGATCAGTGTGCTGATGAAGCGCAGTCAGACGTCTCGTCTCCCCGTCGTGGTGGCGCTGGTCGACACTCACTTCGCGCTGCCGACTCCCCGCATCACCCACCCGGATGATTGGCTCCCGGTCTCGCCGGGTTACCTGCTTGGAAGAGCCGGATGCGGGAAATCCGCCCGTCCGGATCTGTGAGGGCGAAAGCCTGTAAAGGTTTAGCTACTCGACTAGGCCGAGGTGGCTTGGGCTTGTGTAGCCCGAAGTGCGCGTAGCGCTCTGCGGGCGATGAAGCGGAAGAGTCCCGGTGAGCGGCTGCGCCGCACATCGGGCTACGCGAAGCAGGAGCCCTGGCACCCACGGCCTGCGTCGCGGGCATCGTGACCTACCGGCGCTGCGCGTGTCACACAGACCCGGCGTGCCCTGCGCGGACTAGCCGAGCAACGCTTCCGCCGCTTCCTTGATCGCGGCGTCGTTGGGCAGCACCAGATTGGCAGCGCCGGCGAGCGGGGTGTAGGTGTCGGTGCCGCAGACGCGCTTGATCGGCTTGCCGCCGCAGCCGCCTTCGATCAGCGCCGTGATCACGCCTTCACCCACGCCAGCGCTCTTGCGTCCCTCGTCAACGATCAGGATGCGCTCGCAGGCGCGACCATGCTCAGCGATGGCGGCGTCGTTCAAGGGTTGCAGCCAGCGCAGGTCCATGACCCGGCTCTTGATGCCGCGTTCCTCTTCCAATTGACGGGCCACCCGCAGGCTCATCGGCATGCCGTTGCCGTAGCTGATGATCAGCAGGTCGGTGTTTTCAGGTTCGTACAGTCGCGGTTCGCCAATGGCGATGGCCTGGTCCGGGGCTGGATAGCTGGTCTGCCAAAGGCCGTCGCCGGGTTCGTACAGATCCTTGGTCATGTACAGCGCGATCGGTTCCAGGAACACCGACACGCGGCCGTCCACGACGGACAGCGCCATCAAAGTGCGCAGCATCATCGCAGCATCGTCGCCGCGGCTGGGGCAGGCAATGGTCAGACCCGGGATGTCGCGCAGCGCCGCCATCGAGTTGTCGTTGTGGAAATGCCCGCCGAAGCCCTTCTGATAACCCAGGCCGGCCATGCGGATGACCATGGGGTTGCGGAACTGATCGTTGCTGAAGAACTGCAGTGAAGCGGCTTCGCCGCGCAGCTGATCGCAGGCGTTGTGGTAGTAGGCCAGATACTGAATTTCCGGAATCGGCAACATGCCGAGGTTGGCCAGGCCCTGCGCCAGACCCAGAATCGTGGTCTCGTCGAGCAGGGTGTTGAACACCCGGGCGCCCTTGAATTTTTGCCACAGGCCCTTGGTGATGGTGTAAACACCGCCTTTCTGGGCGACATCCTCGCCGAACAGCAGCGATTGCGGATACTTGATCATCAGATCATGCAGCGCCTGATTGATCACGATGGCCAGATGCCGCGCCGGCTGCGCCTCAGGCAGCGTGGCGCCGAAGACCGCGGCCCGGGCCTCATCGCTGGGTATGCGGGTGGCTTCGGCCATCACCGCATTCGGGCTGTAGGGTGCCAGTGGGGCGATCACGTCAGCCAGTTCGGTCAGCTTCGGCGTCTGATCGGCGGCCTCGGCGGCGGCAAAACAGCGTGCCCGGATCGATTCGTAATGGGCCAGCAGTTCGTCTGCCGTGTACACCCCATGCTCCAGCGCCAGGCTCGCCGAGCGGAGCAGCGGATCAGCCGCCTCGCCGGCCCAGATGTCCTCGAAGGCGCGGTACTCGATCTCGAAATCGGTGCCGGCGTGGCCCATCAAACGCGTGGTCTTGAGGTGCAGGAAGGTGGGCTTGCGCTCGCGCCGGCAGTAATCGACGGCCGCGGCGACCTGGTCGTACCCCTGCGCCAGATCGAGGCCGTCCGCAAAGAAGTACTTCATGTGCTGGCGTTGCGCGAAGCTGTGTGCGATCCAGCCAGTGGGGGAGCGCACCGAGATGCCGATGCCATTGTCTTCGCAGACGAACAGCACCGGCGCCTTGATCTGCTGGTAGCCGGCCCATTCGGCGGCGTTGAAGGCGCCCTGGGCCGTGGCGTGGTTGGCGCTGGCATCCCCGAAACTACAGATGACGATGCTGTCGTCCGGGATCGGCAACTCATGGCCGATGCGCTTGGCCTGGTCGATGGCCATGGCCGTGCCGAAGGCCTTGGGCGGATGGCTGGCAATGGTCGAGGTTTGCGGCAACACCCACAGCGGCTTGCTGCCCCAGACCTTGTGGCGACCACCGGAGGCCGGATCGAGCTTGCTGGCGGCAAAGGACAATGCCGAATCCTGAATCGGATCCATGCCCGGCAGCTTGCGGAAGCGCTCGGCCATGAAGCCGCCGGAACGGTAGTGCAGGAAGGCCGGGTCGGTGTGCCGAGTCAATCGCGCCACCAGGGCATTGCCTTCATGACCGGAACTGCCAATGGTGTAGAACACCTTGTTCTGCACTCGAAGCACACGGGCCATCAGATCCAGATGGCGGCTGATCAGCTGCGACTCGAACAGCTCCCGGAAGGCGCCCACGCTGAGACGGGTGCCGGCGCAGAGCGGCTGATCGTCCTGGCGCGGACCTGTGCTTGCGCGACCTTGCCAGCTGCGGACGGTTTGCACGAAGTTCTGATCGACCACTTCGGCGCGGTTGAGCTGTTTGCTGCGGGAGAGGGACATGGGAGCCGGGAAGAGGAAAAAGGAAAAAGGAAAAAGGAAAAAGGAACAGCAAGCGCGCGGCATCGCATGTTCAGAGGGCGTGAAGCATAGCGGTTGCAGCGCGGAGCGCCGAGGCGCATTCGCGGCACCGCAGCCGTGCCGGATGGCGCCGGTTCAGGCGCTCGCCGGCAATACCTGCGGCCTTGCGTTGGCGCCAACCACGCGATTCCGGCCCTGATGCTTGGCACTGTAAAGAGCGTCGTCGGCCCGCCCCAGCGCGCCGGCAATGGCGCCATCATTCAGGGTCCAATGGCTGACGCCGATGCTGACTGTCACTTTCAGGCCATGGAAATCGTGCGCCGCCACCGTGGCCCTGATGCGTTCCGCGAGCGCGACGCCGGCATCGAGATCAGCCTCCAGCCAGAGGATGGCGAATTCCTCGCCGCCGTATCGATAGAGTCTGGCTTCGCCCTCCAGCGTCTGCGACAGCACGCTGGCCACGGCGGTGATGATGCGATCCCCGAACAGATGACCACGCTGGTCGTTGATCTGCTTGAAGTGATCGATGTCGATCAGCAGGAAGGTGCAGCGCTCGTGCCGGTGCTCGATCTGGGCAATGGTCTCGTTGAAAGTGCGCCGGTTGAGGCAGCCACTCAGTGCATCGTGATCCGAGTGGTAGCGCAGCAGTGCCGCTGCGCGCTCTTCGAGCAAGGCAAAGGTGTACAGGAAGCACACCAGCAGGCCATAGCCACTGGCAAAGCGCACCACTTCGATGCCTGCCATCAGCTGCGCGCCGATGATGCTGACGTAGATGCCGTAGGTCAGCATCAGCACCAGGGCCGTGCTCGACGGCAGCAGAAAGGCGATCACTGCCGGGAACATGTAGGCCCAGTGCTGCATCGGCCGCTGGTGGTAGTAGCCGAAAGCAATCACGCCGACCAGCGCCAGCGCCGTGACCACGAAGAACAGCCGTCCTCCCAGATCCCTGGGCAGCGCCAGCATGGCAATCAGGCAGCCGGTCATGACCGCCAGGACGGCCCATGACAGGAAGGCGGTGTCAGCCAGTCCCAGCCTGGAATTCAACAATCCCAGCGCCACCATCAGCACGATGATCAAGACGACCAGCACTATCGCCATACGCCAGCGAAGCTGCTCGCGCAGGCTGAGGAAGGAATCGCTGGACAAGGACATCAGGGACGCCGTTGAGATCTGCGCCCATGGTATCTGCAAATTCCGAAGCGCCAAAGGCCGCCGTTCAGCCTGCGCGGCTCGATTTCAGTCGAAATTGCAAGGATTTGCGCACACGCGATTCCACGGCGACGCCGTTCTCGCGACGCGGCTCGAAGCGCCAGCGCTGGGCCGCGCGCACTGCTTCGCGGTCGAACATGCGTGGAGGGTCGCTGGCGACCACCTGGATGTCGCTGACCGAACCATCTCGTTCCACCCGGAACTCCAGTTCGACGACGCCTTCGATCCGGCGTTGCAGTGCTTGCGAGGGATAGGCGGGCGCAGCGTCGACGATCTGCCGGGGCTCTTCGACTCGCAGTACTGGCGCAGCCACAGTGGCTGCTGTCGGCACTGGTTCCGTGGCCGCAGGCGCGGGCATCGCTGGCGCGGGTGAATTGCTCTGCGCGGGTGCCGCCGAACTGGCGTCTGCGCGGAGAGTCGATGCCGCTGCCGGGGGCGCGGCAGAAGGAATTGGGGTAGTCCGCACGGGGGGCACATCCGCGGCCGGATTGGTTGCCGCGACGGACTCCGCCTCTCGGGCCAGCGCCATGGCAGCCTGTTGCTCGCGCTGGGCCCTGGCGTTGGCCAGCTCATTGCGGACCAGATTCAGACGGAGCTCGCTGATGCCCATGCGCTTGAGCAAGTCCAGACGGCGCTGCGCCTCGTCCAGTTCACCCGCGCTGATGCTGCCTTGTACGGCATCGGCTGCCGTCGGGATCAGTTCCAGCAAGGCCTGCCGTGCCGCGACATTGTCAGGATCCTGGCTCAGCGCCTGCAGGTAGTACTCGACCGCATTGTCGCCCGGGGGTGCCAGCACCCGTTGCTCGTTGAGGGCGTTGCGGGCTGCGAGCATCGGATCGTCCGATGGCCTGGCCTCGCTGGTGCGCGTGGCGGTGGTTGTGCTGGCGCGATCGGTCGAGGTCGGCGATACGGAATCCGGTGCATTGCCTGTGTACAGCCACCAGGCGCCCAGAACCAGCAGTGCGCTGACGGCGACGGCCGGCAAAGCCACCTTCAGCAAGGTGTGCGCCAAGGGTGCGGAGGGATCAGTGTCGCGCTGGGGCATTGCTTGGCTGTCGGCAAAGCGGCAGTCAAAGATGCCCGAGTCGCATGTCGGGGCTATTGCAGGGAAATAACAGCAGGCGATTCGGCCGGATCGATCAACTGATGCGCGAGATCGAATAGTCCGCCAGATCTGCCAGTGCATCGCGATAGCGCGAAGCCGGCAAGGACGACAGTGCCTCATGGGCGCTGCGCGCATGTTCGCGGGCACAGGCCAGTGACTCGTCCAGCGCGTCGGTCTCGCGGATGGCCGCGATCACGCCGGGCAGCGCTTCGCGGTCACCATCGCGGATGGCAGCGCGCAGCAAGTCCACCTGCTCAGCCGTGCCGCGGCGCTGGGCGATGATCAGCGGCAGAGTGACCTTGCCCTCGGCCAGATCGTCGCCCAGATGCTTGCCGATCTTCGCACTGTCGCCTACATAGTCGAGCACGTCGTCGGCGATCTGGAAGGCGATGCCCAAGGCCATGCCGTAGCGATGCAGGGCATCCTGTGCCGCTTGAGGCAATCCGGCAGCAATGCCGCCCAGTCGGCAGGCGGCCGCAAACAGGATGGCGGTCTTGCGCCGGATCACGTCGAAATAACGGGCCTCCGACAGGTCAGGATCGCCGATGTGCAGCAACTGCAGCACCTCGCCCTCGGCAATGGCATTGGTGGTGTCCGCCAGCACACTCATCACCGACATCTGTTCCAGTCGCACCATCATCTGGAACGAACGCGAGTACAGGAAATCGCCGACCAGCACGCTGGCGGCATTGCCCCACAGCGCGTTGGCGGTCTGTCGCCCGCGGCGCAGCCCGGATTCGTCGACCACGTCATCGTGCAGCAGCGTGGCGGTGTGTATGAATTCCACGATGGCCGCCAGACAAGCGCTGTGCGACTCGCTGCAATCGGCACCCGTGCGGGCGCTCAGCAGCACCAGCAGGGGCCGCAAGCGCTTGCCACCGGCACCGATGATGTGTTCGCCAATCTGGTTGATCAGCACCACATCAGAGCGCAGTTCGGCGCGGATCAGCGCATCGACGCGCGCCATGTCGGCCGCCATCAGCGTTTGGATGGCGGCAAATCGGTTCAATGGCGGAGCTGTTTCCAGCTCGGGAGTGGCAGCAGGAGCATTCATGGCCCGCAGTATAGCCATGCGTCCCGTAGGAATTTTCTGACGACGATCATCGTCCGAATCTGACGAGCGAAGCGACGAAGTGCCCAAGCCAGCCCGGCGCGGCGGTAGTATTGTTCGCCTACCACGGAAGCAACGAGACAGGGACGCAATCATGGCTAGAGGTGTCAACAAGGTCATTCTGGTGGGCAATCTGGGTGCTGATCCGGAAACCCGCTACACCGCCGGCGGCGGCGCCATCACCAGCATTCGCATTGCCACCAGCGAAAGCTGGAAGGACAAGCAGACCGGCGAGCAGCAGGAGCGCACCGAGTGGCACCGGGTGAAGTTCTTCGGCCGCCTCGCGGAAATTGCCGGTGAATACCTGCGCAAGGGTCGTCAGGTGTACATCGAAGGCAGCATTCGCACCGACAAGTACACCGACAAGGAAGGCATCGAGCGCTTTTCCACCGACATCATTGCCAACGAGTTGCAGATGCTCGGTACCGGTGGCGAGGGCGGTGGCGGCGGCGAACGCAGCGGCGGCGGCAGCCGCGGCCCGTCCGAACGCCCGCAACGCAGCGCCGGTCCGAGTTCTTCAGGCGGCCAGAGCAGTCGCCCCGAGCCCCGCCGCGAAGCTCCGCCGCCGGATGATTTCGACGACGACATCCCGTTCTGATCGCGGACGGAATGTGCTCCAACAGTCTGGCCTGGTGCAGCATCACGGCGCACCAAATCGGCACAGGAAAATCATGAACCCGCGAGATGGGTTCATGCAGAGCGCAGCGAAGTAATTTACAAGCGGCCCCTCAGACGAACTGGGCTGATCTCTCACTGCGCTCCTCGCGATTAAGACTGCTTCTACCTGTGACACGGTTCATGGAAAACGCAGCGAGGCCATCCATACGGGTGATCGGTCGCTATCATTGCACCTGAAGACATGTGGCCGGGAAAAGCCAGGCACGGTCAGGTCGTGACTTGCCTCAGATCTCAGTGTTCATTGTTTGCGAGGGCAGTCAGGACGTGATGGGCCTGGTTGCAGCCGAACCCTGAAGGGTCGCGATTAAAAGCGAGCTTCACGCACGTCGATCAGTCTTTGCCTTGAACGAAGGGCGAGCGCCGTGACACACTTGAGCAAATTGGGTGGCAGAGCAAATAGGCCACCGGGGCCTGGCAGGCAAATCCACATCTCGGATGATTCGATGACGAGTGATTTGCAATTGATCCTAGGGCATTTTTTGGACCGGCCTCGAAGCAGCGGCTCCTCGTATCGCCGTGAAGCCGCCTGTTCTGGCGGTGGCTTGAGCGGGAATTGCCAATCGCAGTTTTCTCTGACCAATCATGTCTCCGGGCGTGCGCCGTCCCAATTGCCCCAACACGCAGATTCTGATGCGCTCGACTGATTTTTCGAGGGCACGCGCCGAAGTTTCCCTGCTGAGCTTCTGGCCGGTGCTGGTTAAGCGGCGATCGATCATTTTGATATCGATCGTACTATCGACGCTCTGCGCACTGGTGTTTGCCGGACTAGTCACGCCCAAGTATCGCGCCACCGCCTTGCTGCAGTTTGAGAGACAGCCCAGCGATACGGTCAACGTTTCAGGCGTTACTCCCCTTGAGGAAACGGGTGACGGCGAGTTCTACGAGACCCAATTGCAACTGCTGACGACCCGCAGCGTCGCCGAGGCCGTGGCTTCTTCGATCCTCTCAGACGATCCTGCGCTGGCCGTGCTCAATCGCCGATCTATCTGGCAGGTGTTCACCGGCAAAGTGTCCGGACAATCTGCGTCCGAGGTTCAGGGCGACACCGCGGATGGCGATCGCGAAGAGTTGATCGCGCAGATCCGGGCTGGTCTGGTCATAGATCCGGTCATCGATTCGAAAACGGCCGAAACCATGCGCTGGCACAATCTGTGGGGTATCGACAGGCCAGGATACGTGGTTTCGCCATGGGTTCCTTCGCTGCTGGTCCGGTTGCACTTCGATAGTCCTGACGCTGCGCTTTCTGCCCGTATTGCCAATGCGTTTGCGACGGAGTTGTTGCGCTCGCAAGCTGAGCGGCGCAAGGAGGTCAACGCTTTTGCCAAGGAGTTTCTGCGAGATCGTCTGGAGCAGATCCGGGTCATGCTTGAGGATTCGGAGTCGGCGCTGGCCGGTCATGCCCGCAGCGAGGGCGTGATCAAGGTTTCCGAACGCGCTTCCTTGTCCTCGGAAGACCTGACGGCATTGGTGAGTTCTTTGTCCTCTGCCCGGCAGGAGCGCATCAATGCCCAGTCTCGCCTGCGGACATCACGTCGAGCCGATGCCTATTCACACCCTTTGCTGCTGCAGAACGCGAATATCCAGAGCATGCGCAGCGAACGCGCAAGGCTGGAGGCCGAGTACCAGAAGAATCTGCTGATCTATCGCCCTGAATATCCCGAGCTGCTATTGATCAAGAACCAGATCACCCGCCTGGATCAGCAACTGGTCGACGAGATCACGGCCTTCAAGCGCGAACTGGAGGCCAATCTCGCGCAGGCCCAGGACAAGGAAGCCATGTTGCAGTCGGCGGTGAACTCATTGTCCCAGGAGGTGCTGGCGCTGCAAGGTCGACGCGGGAGTTTCACTGTGCTGGAGCGAGATGCGGCTGCTAATCGGCAGCTGTACGCGACACTGCTGCAGCGTTACCGCGAAATCGATGCCTTGTCCAATCTGCAATCGAGAAACATCAGTGTAGTGGATTCCGCGCTGGTGCCGGACGCTCCCTATGACCCTAACTTGAGGGTCTACCTCGGCTGGGGTGCTGCACTGGGTCTGTTTCTGGGCCTGTTGCTGGCGTCATTCCTGGAGTTCATCGATGCCAAGGTCAAGCGGCCCGAACAGATCGAAAGCCTGTTTGGAGTCGGCGTGCTGGGTGTCATTCCGAAGGTACAGGGGCGCCGCCCCCTGGAAATGTTGCGAAATCTTCGCTCAACATTTTCTGAAGCCTATCGATCGGCCCGGACTTCTCTGGAGTTTTCCACGGATTCCGGTTCGCCGCGCTGCCTGCTGGTGACCAGCCCGTCGCCAGGTGATGGAAAAAGTACAACCGCCCTGGCCCTGGCGCGCGAGTACGCGCTTCTCGGACGACGGGTACTGCTGATCGACGCCGATCTGCGCAATCCCTCGCTGCATCGCATACTGGGTGGCAAGAACAGGATTGGACTCAGCAGTTACCTATCCGGCGCCGTGAAACCCGCCGGCATCATCAGGCCTACGAGAATACGTCGACTCATCTTCATTCCATCCGGACCCGTTCCCGTCAATCCGGCGGAACTGCTCGCCGGGGAAAAGATGGCCGCCCTGTTGGCGCTGGTGGGGTCCAAGTTCGATCAAGTGATCATCGACGGCCCGCCGATCCTGGGGTTGGCTGACGCGCCCATTCTGGCAAGCATGGCCAGTGGAACACTGGTAGTGATTGCGTCCGATTCAGCGCGGATTGCGACAGCAAGGATGGCACTGAAGCGTCTGGTGGACGTGCGGGGCCACATCGTCGGCGCATTGATGACCAAGTTTGCCTCTCCCGCGTCGGTTCACGGGGCGGAGTACATCGGCGACATGAACTACTCCTACGGCGAGCCCGTCGGTGCTCGCCGCAACGCCTGATCGCGAGCGATCACGGCTCGGGTCGCTGGGTTCTGGCATGTCCAACCCCCGGCCGCCGGGTTTACGGCACTTCAGGGCGCGTGGCGGATCGGGCGCCACAGGCGTGGCGCCCCAACGTTAAAGCCGTCCTTTTGCAGGCGCTCAGATCGCCTTGCGGCTGAAGTACCAATCGGTGTACTCGTAACCTTGATCCTTGCGGGCTTCGGCTTCGGCAACCGTGGCCGGTGGCGGCACGATGACCGGCTCACCCTTGTGCCAGTTCTCCGGGGTGGCCACCTTGTTCGCATCGCTGGTCTGCAGGGCATCGAGTAGACGAAGGAACTCGTCGATCGAGCGGCCATTGCTCATCGGGTAGTACACCATCGCCCGCAAGACACCGGCGGGATCGATCAGGAAAGTTGCACGAACCGCCGAGGTGTCGCTGGCGCCGGGTTGCACCATGCCGTAGGCATGTGCCACCTCCATCGACAGGTCGGCGATGATCGGGAAAGTGATCTTCACGCCGAATTTCTCCTCGATATTGCGTACCCAGGCGATGTGCGAATGCACACTGTCTATCGACAAGCCCAGCAGTTCGCAATCGCGCTTGGCGAACTCGTCCACCCGCTGGGCGAAAGCCATGAATTCGGTGGTGCACACCGGCGTGAAATCAGCCGGATGCGAGAATAGAATCAACCACTTGCCGCGATAGTCGGCGAGCGACTTCTGGCCGTGGGTGGTCTTGGCATTGAAGTCCGGCGCGGGTCGATTGAGGCCAGGCAAAACGCTGGTCTGGGTGGTCTCGGACATGATGATCTCCTTGGACATTGTGTGGGTGCTGCTGCTTCGGCAGGTCGTGCATCGACATGTTTGGGTGCCTGTACATAAGATATGCGTCATATACGATATATGCCAGCAGCTTTTGGCTATCGTTGCGATAGACCGTCGCTATGGCTGTCGGTGGCCAGGCGCTGTGAACTCGATCGCTGCCCCAGTGCGCGGCTACGCTGGCCGAAGCAGGAGCTGCCGAGTACAACTCGGCGATCCCAGCCACGAACAACGCAGCGTCCCCAGCCGTGCTCCTGCATTCGCGAAAGACATCGATGCACGCCAATTGTAAAACTTCTTGCAAATCGATCGGTGCGTTCATTAGCCTTCGTCAGCAGAAGCGCCTCGGTTGTTGACGACCGAGGCTGTGGTGCCCCTTTCGCATATCAGGACATCCATAAGCAATGAACAAGAATCTCTTCGTCGCAGCACTGGTCATCGGGCTGCTGGGCGCCACCGGTTTGAGTGCCAAGGGCATCACCTCGGCCAGCCGTGGAACGGTCAACCAGACCCAGATCATGGGCAATCCGCTGACGATCAACGTCGGCGATGACCACGCCTTCCAGGTCTATTCTGACCTTGCGCCTGGTGCCGGTCAGTTCTACCCGAGCGTTGCCGACCTTGCCGACATGGGCTGGTTTGTTCGTGCCGGTGGAACGCTGACAGCCCCTGCCTTCAGCGATCATGCCGGGGGCACCGCGACGGCAGGGTTAGGCACCTACACGCCCTTCAGCGCGCGCAGTGTCAGTGCAGTTACCGGGGCCGGCACGGCGGCCTCACCGTATTCGGTCACTGTCACCGGCACGACCGCAGGTGGGCTCATCGCCACCCAGGTGGTGACCTACGTCAACGGCGAGAACTTCTTCCGCCAGTTGTTCACGCTGCGCAACACCGGTGGCGCTTCCGTATCGGCCCGGGTGTTTCTGGGCAGCGATCTGTTTCTGGCCAGCAGCGATTCCGGCGTTCCCTTCCGCGAGCCGATGTCGGGGGCGCCGGGCGGCCAGACTTGTGCCGGCGTCACGCCGGTCTACACCATTCTGCACATTTCCACAGGCATCCAGGCGCCCTCCGCTTTCAGTGCCGACAGCTTCAGCAGCATCTGGAGCCAGATCAATTCCGGTGCACTCAACAATACGGTCAATCCAGGCAGCTGCATCGATAACGGAGCCGCATTGCAATGGGACCTGACCGTGCCGGCCGGCGGCAGCGCCACGATTCAGGCAGCGACCTCTTTCGGCGACATTCCGGCGGTCATCCAGCAGCCGGCTGTGATCGCACCTGCACCTGCCCTGGGTCTGACCGGCCTGGCGAGCCTTGCACTTGCCTTGTTGGCGCTCTCGGGACTGGCGTTGAGGCGAAAGTGAGTTGGCGTCGTCGCCAGTGAATGCTGACCTCGGCGATCCCATTCCGGCCAGGGGATCACCGAGTTGCATACGCCTACCGACTACAAAGCCGGAAGATGCCGAGTACCGATTCATGCTCAGACGTGCTTCTCCGCAGTCACCTTGGCCATCTGAGCGGCAATTCCGGCGGGGCCACCGTGGGCGGCGATCTTGCTGTCCATCTGCTGCCAGAGTTGCATCTGTTCGAGTTCGTCCAGACTGTAGCGTGATGCCAACGCGGCGGCCACGGTGCCGTTGGCGTGCGAGTATCCATGCTGCTGATCTTGCAGGTAGAAGTCGAGCAGACCCAGGGGCAGGTAGGCGGCGGCAAGTTCGGTGCTTCGACGGCCGACGTTCTTGTTGGGGTTCGACGGAGAGAATTGAAGGAAAAACCAGTCGAAATAGGTATTTCCGTCAATGAACAGCTCCTCGGTCGGGCAGGTGAGGCTGGCGGGTACGGGTGCCGTGGACAATGTCAGGATGCGTCTGTAGGGGTCATCGCCGTGGGTCAGGTACAGATCGTCGGCCATCATTCGTGGCGCCGTGTGTGTTCCCACCACACGTATTTCCACAGCCAGATTCATCGCACGGGCGACGGATCGCAGGAATGCAGTCGTTCCGATGCATCCGGCCGTAAAGTGATGCAGCAGCGGAGAAAACGAGGTGTTGACGGTGCCGGAGATCACCCGCGCCACCGGTGGCGGACCGCGGTAGTGCCAGTGCTCGTCGGCATTGGCCAGGCTGGAGATCGAACCAGTGAAGTGCGACATCTTGTCGCCGCACCAGGACACAAGGCGGGTGTAAGCACTCTTGCGCGCGCTGGATGGATCCGTAGCCCCAGAGGGTGCTGGGCCCAGCATCTGGTTTGCGCGCAGGAAGCCATAGACATAGTCCGGTGGCGCCAGCGTCGAATGACCCACGGTGCCATAGGTGCTTGAATCAGGGAGGAGTTCGAAGTACTGCCGCCCATCGAACAGAATCTCCAGTTCCTGCGAGTTCCAGATGGAGGTCAGCGACCAGGCCAGATCCCCGCGCACCTCGACTGCCAGCATGTGGCCCACGTAGGCCATGTAGAAATCGCGCGCGTCATTGGCAGAGATCCCGAAGGCATTGGTGCGCAGCGGCATCACATTCGCCGGAAACAGCGGAAGCCCGCTCGGCAGGCCCTGGAATGCCAGGTGAAAGTACATCGCCAGGCGATCACGATCACGCTGCGGCCACTGGCGATACGCGGCGACCACTCCATCGGTGCGCTGCCAGATGATCGAGTCAGCAATGACAGAATGGCTCGCCAGCCAATCCGCCAAACTCGGCGTAGACCCCGGATTCGGCGGCGAATAGGGCTGCGGCGGCACCCAGTAGTCGGCGAGGGCGGCGGAACCCGGCAACAGAGCCGCGACGGTAGCAGCAAGCCCCGCATGCAGGAAGGTACGGCGACGGACGGACATGATCTGGCCTTGCGCAGGGAAGATACCCGATCAGATACGCAATGCAGCGAGAGCCGCTGCCAACCGGCCGAAGCACCGAGGCATCGCTACTTTCGATGCCGCCACCCCTGGGATCGCCGAGTTGCACTCGGCGCTCTTCCTCTGCAACCCAGCAATCCCGTTCCTGTCAGTGCAACCGAGCCCCGACGCTTCACAAGCTCCTGTAGGTCCAGACTTGTCTGGACGCTCCTCCTGCATTTGTAGGTCCAGCCTCGTCTGGACGCTTCTCCCCCACGCCCGCCGGAAACGCCAAAGCCTGCCGAGTACAACTCGGCGATCCCAGCGCAGCTCCCGTGCCGCCGAGTCGTGCCCGCCACCCCGATTTCTCACATCGACGCGCCGCAGAACAATCCGATACCCAGGTCATTCAAAGCGACAGATCAACTCGCCCGTGAGACGATCATCGCCCTGGCGACACTTGCAACCGAAGAGCCCAAACGCGCCAGAGTTGAGCTCAACTCGTAGCTTCCAATCAACGCATGCCGAACACCGGAGACCCGTCATGAACCTGAGCACCCTCAAGGCCACACTGCTGATTGCCACCGGCTTCGCCGCCGGCCTGCTGGCCGCCAATCTGCCAACGGCCGTCGCCAGCATTAGTCCGGGCGAACCCGATATGTCGAAGAAGGAATTCATGGTCTCCATCGACGAGGTCAAACAGAACTTCGTGTTCGCCGAAACCTTCACCGGCATGTACGAACGCGAACTGACCATGTCCAACGGCAAGACACGAAAAATTCAACTCGTGCCCATGATCCATGAGGGCAAGCAAGTCGTGCTGTTCAAGGACAACAGCCACCACAGCTACATGGGCCTCAACGGCACCACCACCAACGGCACCTTGATGGTGCAGTTGCGGGATGTGGCGGAGATGAAGAGGCAGTTGGGGGAGGAGGGGTGGGAGAGGTGACGTATCTGACTACCCGAGGAAACCTAGCATGCCGCTAGGCCAGCAGAAGGTCCTTGTATGACAATGAGAAAAACTTCGTCGGCGAGTCTTGCGTATGTCGCATAACAACGAACTTGGCCCTGTACTGCGGACACTCCCGAAGCGGGTGCGAAATCGATTGATGCGCCTTTTAAACGAAGGCGAGGCATATCTATTGGTGGCTTGCCTTTTTGTGGCAACAGGGTGTGCAATCTGCGTCGCGTGGGTAAATAGAGACACCCATATTAGAAGACTGCTTTCCCACGAGGCGGTAGAAAACCTCCGTCAGCAAATTGAGCCGCGGGACGATCTTCCCTATGCGGGAGTTCAGGTTCTGCTTACCCGAGCCGCTGAGCGAATTTTTCGCGAAGACTTCAGTTCGGAAACATCCGTTGCGCTAAAATCGGCGAGCGACGTCAGAAAAGCGTTTATCAATTTGGCTACTTTGGCGGTATTGCCCGGAAGTCAATTCGATTCGGATCGCATAGGTGCGATTGAACAGTTTGGGATCGCACGAAGCTTGAGAGATCAAGAGTTCCTCATGGCCAAGCTAAATAAGGCGCGAGAAAATTTCGATTTGGTCGATTCAGATCGATCCAAGGCACTCTTGGCGCTCAATATGCATGCTTGTAGAAGCGGCATTGAGTCGACGTCACTAACGGCTTGGTGCAACGAGATGCCTGTCGGGAGCGCAACATCGATCATTCCAGTTCAGGCTGGAATGTCCAATATGCGGTCGCGAGGTTTCGAAGATTTGCTGCCCAGCCCCGGTGCGATCAAGGACGCAGCAGTCGCCCAATTGCTTGATGCTGTTGTAGCGCTCTTGCCAAATGACGACACTCGAGGTAGAGGGCGCATTGATTTTGTACAGGCCTATTTCATTTCGCCCAACAGTGTTCTGAGAATTTGGTCGCCAGAGCCGTCTTTCTCTGTCCTAGATGCAAACAAGACAAAGCTTTGGGCGCAATCCTCATATGCCAGAAAAATGTGGGAGCCGACCGCGGAATCTTACCACACGTTGCCATACCTTGATATTGCGGGGAAGGGTTTTGTCGAAACCGTCTGCAATACCGTCAGTCACCAACCGGGCAGTCTCGAAGTGTTGGGCGTAATTTGTACGGATCTTGCTTTGAATGCCGCCGGGGTCAAAAGTTTGTCAGTCGAGCTGGATCGCGTCCTTTCAGTGAATTTTAGGTGGGTAGAGGAAGAGCCTCGTGCAGGTCATGTTGAGGGTTCTTTTCGCGAACCCGATGATGCGTCAAATTATGAAACAGATTCAGCTAAGAATAGCTCTGGTGGCCAGGTAGTGCCGATATTTGTTGATGGCGAGTACGGGTTCTTTATCCCAGCCCCCGTTAGATTTGGTCGTGGAGGATGGATCGCGACTGCCTCGAAACCAAGGCCAATTATCGAAGTTTTCGTTGTTGGATTAATTCTGCTTGCAATCGGTGGCGGGTTGTTGATCTCCATAAGAAATAGCCTGCGGCGAGATGCTGTGCAGCGCGACCGTGCGGCCTTGCTCAAGAGTTTGCCGGTCGGCTATTGTGAGATCATGAACAGCGGCGACATTCTAGATATCGTGAGCTATGCAAACAATCGCATGGAGGAGATAATGGGCGTCGGCACACAGGGGCGTCTTGCCGGGATGAGTCTGCTTAAACAGGTTGAGCGTATTTGTCATATCGGGCAAAGTGATGGCGAGGTAAGCGCCAAGAGGATAGAAAGGTCCAAATTGGCGGAGTTGCTGCAAGTCGGGAGCATCGAATTTTATTGTTTCGTCATTCATGCGAGACAGTGGGCTAGAGTAAGAGCGAGTCGAGTGGTCTATTCCGGAAAAGAGTTGCATGCATTTGCTATTGCCGAGATTGTTGATGATCGGCGCTTGGTGGCTTTGCTCGAGGAGACAGTATGACCGCATATATTTATATGGTCGCTTCTTTTGGTCTTCTGCTGACTGGGTACCTTAGTTGGATCTCCCGGCACTTCTTTACCTTTGGTGCCAGTCGATGGGAAAGGGATTGCCCTCTGACTCACAAGCGCGAGTACAGGATTCAGCTATTGATTCATAACAAGGAGCGTGTGCCCTTGATCGGAGAGCATTTAATTTCTTTTAGGCCGTCGGAAGGAGGTCGGCTTCATCTTGGTGACGCAGCTATCTATTGTGGAAACGCTAGAGTCAGGAGTTCAATTGCCCATTCTAAATGTTGGGAGATTGAATTTATGCGGTTTCCGCCCGAAGATACGTGGGCATTTGAATTTTCAGTAGATTCGGATGCGCCAGTGAGAGTCGACGTTAGGCCAGTTGCCTCCGCCAAACATCCCTTGGCGAGAATTGTAAGTGGAATTGGTCAAAATAAGATGCAAATAAAGAGTGGTGTATTCGTGGACTTCTTTCCTAACAATCATCGTCCGACAATCTTTGCGTGCGCAACCATAGCTGGCTTGTCGTTGTTGTTATATGGGCTGTTGCTCTATGGGCTAATTTTGGCAACTCGGTCATTCGGCGGGCACTGGTACAACGGGGAAGCTGACTTGATTGGAATTTTCGGTGTAGGATTGTTTCTTGGACTTGCCCTATTTGTTGTGCTTCTCGGGCTTAGGGAACCTCCAGCTCCGGTGAGTCGTGCATACTCAGTTGCATCAAACCATGAGTTGGCGCTTGCTCACGCTTACGAGGGAAATGTGAAAGAGTCGCCGAAGGCTGCCGAATAGTATAAGGTGGCTATGGCACTCGGACTAACCCCGTCACATTCCTTACTTCGGAAGCCATCGGGATCGTTCATTTGAAGTCCATGCCGTTGTTCAGCCCGCATAGCCCGCATAGGTTGGGGTAAGCGTAGCGCACCCCAACATCGGTGATGCCGCGACGCCCCGGCGTTGGGGTTCGCTCCGCTCACCGCCAACCTATTCCTTGAGCGGCTGGTTGCGCTCACCCGTTTCGACGCTCGCTTCCTCGGGGTCTGCGGCCCATTCGGCCGTCATCCATCCGGCGCGGATGTATCGGTGGATGGAACTGTAAGGCCAATCGGCTGCTCGTCGGGCATGGCCGTGCTTGACCGGGTTGATGTGGATGTAATCGAAGTGACGGGAAAGATCTTCCTCGTCGGTGATGAGGTGTTCCCAAAACCGTCGTTGCCAGATGCCGCGTTCGCCTTTGCTGCGGCGACTGGAACTGACTCGTTCGCGGGCGGGAATGGTGCGCGAGAATCCGGCCTTGATGAGCGCCCAACGCGTTGCGTTGTCGCTGTCGCCGTCAGGCAGCTTCCAAAGCACATGCAAATGGTCGGGCATGACTACCCAAGCGAGGATAGCGAACGGATGACGTGCCTTGACCCGTCGGACCACGTTTCGCAGGGCATCCACTTGGGCTTCCAACAGGCGGCTGGAGCGATCAGCCAGATTGACCGTGACGAAGTAGGTGCCGCCCGGTTGCCAGGTGCGTCGGTATCGCATCGGTTGATGATGCAACATGCTCGGGTAGCTTTGCTTTCGCTGCCCCTCGGCCACAGTCCTGAGTAGGTTGGGGTAAGCGTAGCGCATCCCAACATCGGTGATGGCGCAACCCCACGCCGTTTGGGTTCGCTGCACACCGCCAACCCACTCCTCAACGCATAGGATGGGTACTCAAGCCGTTGGGGTTCGCTGCGCTCACCGCCAACCTATTCGTTGCTTCGGTGCAGATTCTCGTGAGTCGGATCGCCTGGATTTTGGAAGGGTGAAACCCGCACGGCGCCATCGTGCGGATTCCGCCGTTCGCCGCGATCATGGGCGCCAGCCCCCAGCCCAGCGGCTTCGCCGATGGCGGAATCCGCCTGTGGGAGTGAATCGCACGTGCCAGATGGGTCGTGCGCGGGTTCCGCCTTGCGACCGGCATCGATCGGATTCCGCGGCTTGTGGGTTCTCTCGTCGCCAATCCGCGTTTCCGAGTGTCGCGCAGGCGCTCAGCTCGCGGGGGGCGCGTCGTCTTCTCCAAGTTTGAAATGGATGGGCGATTGCATCCAGCTCGGCAGGGCGCCTTCGTGGTTGGCTGGATTCAGCCACCAGCTGCGCACGGCGGAGAGAGCGGCTTCGTCGAAGACGCCGGGCGGCTCTGCGGATTCGATGCGCGCATCGCGGACTACACCGGTGGCGTCGACCTGGAAGGCGACGATGACCTTGCCTTCGATGCCGTCGCGCAGGGCCTGAGCCGGGTAGCGTGGGGGCGTATGTATGTCGGCCAGGGTATCGGCGGACTGGCCGTCTATCGGTGTGGCGCCGCGGTGGGGGCTGACCCAGAAGGTGAGGTCGAAGTCCTTGCCGTCGTCGCGCTTGACGGAAATCGATCCGGGTTCGCCGGATTTCAGGGCGAGGGTGGGCTCGCCGGCGGGTTTTCCGTCCAGCTGGATGTCGGTGGCTATCCACAGCAGGTTGTCGTTGCCGGCGGTGACGGTGAGGTCGATCTCGACCTCATCGCTGCGGATGCCGGAGCGTTCGCCGCCGCGGACGATCAGGCTGGGCATGACCGGCGACTGGCCCGGGCGGCTCAGCAGCAGTCGCACGTCATACAGTGGTGCCTCGGCGCTGACCAGCTTGGCCGGTTGGGCGGCGTAGACCGCGAGCGAGAAGGTCAGGGAGAGCAGGGCAACCAGCAGGAAACCGCGACGACGGCTGCTCGCATTCGGCAGATGGTGGGACAGCATGCGGATACGCTCCTTCAGGGGATGGCCGGCAGGCCAATGGCAGCCGAGTGGCGTGGGAGCACGCTGCCCGGCCAATTGAATGTTCAACATCGCGTGGGCGTAGCTGCGGCGAGCGCTCGGGTGCCGGCGCTGGTCGAGCACGCGGGCGTCGCAGGCCAGTTCCTGATCGTGGCGGAAGCTGCGCCAGGCCCACCAGGCCAGCGGGTTCCACCAGGCAAGACAGACGAGCAGCGCAGCCAGTGCATGCGCGTGGACGTCGAATGCGGCCAGGTGGCAGCGTTCGTGGGCGAGCATCCAGTCGCGCTGTTCGGCGGTGTAGCGCACTTCGAAATCACTCGGCAGTACGATGCGTGCCCGCCAGCCGCCGAGCACCATCGGTGCGCAGATTGCGGAACTGCGGTATGCGCCTGTCGCATCCGGCGTCATCGGCTGCAGTCGATGCACGCAAGCCCATTGGCGCAGGCCGAGCAGGGACAGGAAGGCGACGCTGCCGATCAGCCACAGCCATACCGCCACGCCGCTCGGGGCGACCTGCTTGGCGAGTGCGGGTAGCGTGGTGGTCACCAATCCCGTGAATGCCGAGGCCGAAGGAATTTCGATCACCCGAACCGGCGCTGGTAACAGGCTGGCCAGTAGCGCCAGGGGCGGGAGCCACCACAAGGCATAGGCCACCCGCGCGCCCAGCCAGCGGCGCGCCGGCCAGCGCAGCGCATACACCAGCAACACCGCCGCGCTCAGGGCCAGCATCGAGGAAAGTCCCGCCTGAAGATCAGCTGCGCTCATCGGAAAGGCCCTCGATCAACTTCTTCAACTCTTCGATATCGCGCTCGCTCAGGCGGCGCTGCGCGCTGAAATGCGCTACCAGCGGCGCCACGCGCCCGTCAAACCATCGATCGAGCAGGCCTTCGCTCTGCCGCGACAGCCAGGCCTCGCGCTCCAGTACCGGTGAGTAGAGGTAGCGACGACCCTCCTTGTCGGCACGAATCGCACCCTTGTTGAGCAGCCGGTTCAGCAGGGTCTTGATGGTCGCTTCCTGCCAGTCCTGGCGCCCGCTCAGCGCGGCGACGACCTCTTCCGCGGCAGCCGGATGGCGCTCCCAGAGCACCTCCATGACCACCGATTCGGCTTCACTGACCTCAATGTCCGAGCGCATGATGCGATTCGCTTACATGTGTAATCGGTGGCGATGATTACATGAGTAATCGATAGGTGCAAGCCGGGGCCAGTCTGCATGGCCCGCATGGGTTGAGGTAAGCGCAGCGCACCCCAACATCGCCGATGCCGCGACGCCTCGTCGTTGAGGTTCGCTGCGCTCACCGCCAATCCATTTCTTGCTCCGGCATGTGGTCTTGCAGACCGGCTTCGTTTGGTCGCGCAGGGCAGGGTGAAGTTGGTGACGGGCTCTGCGTCTGGCCCTCTGCGCAAGCGTGGCGTTGCGCGGGTGGATTGCTTCGCTGCGGTCTCCATGAACCCATATCGTAAGTTGTTCATACGTCATTGCGAGGAGCGCAGCGACGAAGCAATCCAGGCTAGCGCCGCACATCCCTGGATTGCTTCCCCCGGATCAAGTCCGGGGTCGCAATGACGCCGGGGGGTTCATGGCTCGTGCGCAGTGTCGGGCCGACACAGGTGGCTCTCCATGAACCCAGTTCGTAAGTTGTTGATTTGCCGTTGTAGGTCACGTTGCTCGCGTAGCGAGCTACGTGACGCTACTCGATGTCACGTAGTCCGCTGACGCGGACAACATGACCTACGACGGCGGGTTCACGGCCGGTGCGCAGTGTCGGGCCGACACAGGTGGCTCGCAATCACGCCGTGACGCTTTCCCACCTTGGTGGTGCTTGGGCGTCAGCCTGAGCACCGCCTGCAAGACTCGCCCCACCCATCCCTTGTATCCTTGCGAACTTGGGGTGCGGGCTGTGGTCTGTGCCTAGCAGCCTGTCGGACTTGAAAAGAATCGGCTGCAAATCCGCCTGCGCGGTCCATATTTCGCCGCTTTTTTGGGCAATAGAAGAACTATTGCCCTGCAAAATCGTCAAAATCTGGCCTCGCGCAGTCGAATTTTCGCTTCGATCTTTCAAGTCCGACAGGCTGCTAGGGTGCGTGATCTGGCGTGCTCTGCTGCGCGGGGCTTGTGGCTCCGGCGCGGTCCTCTCCGAACTCTTTGGGTCTCCCATGCAAAAAACCTGGCTGGTTACCGGCGGCGCGGGCTTTATCGGCGCCAATTTCGTGCTCGCTGCGCTGGCGCGCGGGGGTGTGCGGATCATCAATCTGGATGCGCTCACCTACGCGGGCAATCTGCAGTCGCTGGCGGCGGTCGCGGACAATCCGGACCATGTGTTTGTGCGCGGTGATATCCGCGACGGCGAGCTGATCGCACGGCTGCTGGCTGAGCACCGGCCGGATGCCATCGTCAATTTCGCGGCGGAGTCGCATGTCGACCGCTCCATCGAGGGGCCCGCGGCCTTTGTGCAGACCAATGTGGTGGGCACCTTGAATCTGCTGCAGTGCACGCTGGCGCACTGGCGCGGGCTCGATGAGTCGGCACGCGCAGCCTTTCGCTTTCTGCATGTGTCCACCGATGAGGTCTACGGCTCGCTGGGTGACTCGGGCAAGTTCACCGAGACCACGCCCTATGCGCCGAACTCGCCGTATTCGGCCAGCAAGGCGGCCTCGGATCATCTGGTGCGGGCCTATCACCACACCTACGGGCTGCCGGTGCTGACCACCAATTGCTCGAACAACTACGGGCCTTTCCAGTTTCCGGAAAAGCTGATTCCGCTGATGATCCAGAAGGCGCTCACGGGGCAGCCACTGCCGGTGTATGGCGATGGCTTGAACGTGCGTGACTGGCTCTATGTGGGCGATCACTGCGCGGCCATCCGCGCGGTGCTGGAAGGCGGTCGGGTGGGCGAGGTCTACAACGTCGGCGGCGATGCCGAGTGCCAGAACATCACGGTGGTGCAGCGCATCTGCGATCTGCTGGACGAACGTCGGCCGCTGGGCGATGGCCGCGCACGCCGTGAGCTGATCACCTATGTGGCCGATCGGCCGGGACATGATCGGCGTTACGCCATCGATGCCAGCAAGCTCAAGTCCGAGCTGGGCTGGAAACCCAGCGAGAGCTTCGAGAGCGGAATCGCCCGCACCATTGACTGGTATCTGGAAAATCAGGATTGGTGCGAGCACATCCGCGATGGCAGCTACCGTGGCGAACGCCTCGGGCTGGTGGCTTCGACATGAAAACCAAAAGCGCACGTCGCGGCATCATTCTGGCCGGTGGCGCCGGCACCCGTTTGCACCCACTGACCATTGCGGTGAGCAAGCAGCTGCTGCCGGTGTATGACAAGCCGATGATCTACTACCCCTTGAGCGTGCTGATGCTGGCTGGCATCAGTGAGATTCTGGTGATCAACACGCCGCACGAGCAGGCGCTGTTCCAGCGGCTGCTGGGCGATGGTTCGCAGTGGGGTCTGAACATCCAGTACGCCGTGCAGGATCAGCCCAATGGACTTGCCGAGGCCTTCATCATCGGTCGCGAGTTCGTGGGTGATCGGCCCTCCTGCCTGATTCTGGGCGACAACATCTTCTACGGGCAGGGCCTGTCGCAGATGCTGGCGCGGGCGGATGCGCGCACCTCGGGGGCTTCGGTGTTCGGCTACTACGTGCGTGACCCCGAGCGCTACGGCGTGGCCGAGTTCGGGGCCGATGGCAAGGTGCTGTCGATCGAGGAAAAGCCGGCCAAACCCAAATCCAACTACGCCGTCACCGGCCTCTATTTCTACGACACCCGCGCCTGCGATTTTGCTGCCAACCTCAAGCCTTCGCCGCGTGGCGAACTGGAGATCACCGATCTCAACCGCTGCTATCTGCAGGACGACAGCCTGCAGGTGGAACGCATGGGTCGCGGCTATGCCTGGCTGGATACCGGCACCCATGATTCGCTGACGCAAGCCGGCAATTTCATCCAGACCATCGAAGAGCGTCAGGGCCTGAAGATTGCGTGCCCCGAGGAAATCGCCTTCGAGCAGGGTTGGATCGATGCCGCGCAACTGCTGAAACTGGCCGAGCCGCTGGCCAAGAGCGGCTATGGCGCCTACCTCAAGAATCTGGTGCGCGCATGAAGGTGCTGGACACCCCGCTGCCGGGCGTGAAGCTGATCGAGCCGGCCGTCTATGGCGACGCCCGCGGCTATTTCTTCGAGGCGTTCAACCGCGGCCGTTTTGGCGAGCACGGCCTGCCGACGGATTTTCCGCAGGCCAACACCTCTCGCTCCGCCCGCGGTGTGCTGCGTGGATTGCACCATCAATGGCCCAAGCCGCAGGGCAAGCTGGTGTCGGTGCTGGAAGGCAGTGTCTTCGACGTGGCGGTCGACATCCGCCGCAGTTCCGCTACTTTCGGACAATGGTTCGGTGCCGAGCTCGGCGTCGATAATCACCGCATGATGTATGTGCCGCCCGGCTTCCTGCATGGTTTCGTTGTCACCAGCGAGTACGCCACCTTTTCCTATCTGTGCACCGAGTTGTATGACGCCAGCTGCGATCGATCGGTGGCCTGGAATGATCCGGATATTGGCGTCGAATGGCCCACGCAGTCGCCGCTGCTGTCGGGCAAGGATCAGCAGGCGCCGCGACTCAAGGATGTGGCGCTGCATGATCTGCCGGAGCTCTGAACCATGCGTATCCTGATTCTGGGCGCCGCCGGGCAGGTGGGGTTCGAGTTGGTGCGCAGCCTGTCGGGCATGGGCGAGATCGTGGCCGCCGACCGCCTGGTCGATGCCGCGCTGGGTGTGGATCTGGCGCTCGACATCGGCGATCTGGCGACACTCAAGTCGCGGCTGCTCGAATTGGCACCGGCCGTGATCATCAATGCCGCTGCCTACACCGCGGTTGATCTGGCCGAGGACGAGCCGGAGATCGCCAATCGCATCAATCATCTGGCGTTGGCGGAGCTGGGTGCGGCGGCGAAACAGCTGGGCGCGCTGGTGGTGCATTACTCCACCGACTATGTCTTCGCCGGTGGCGATCAGAGCCCGCTGCGTGAGGATCACGCCACCGGGCCGGTCAGCGTCTACGGTGCTTCCAAGCTGGCCGGCGAGCGCGCT
The DNA here is from genome assembly GCA_024234055.1 of Rhodanobacteraceae bacterium. Lineage (NCBI taxonomy): Bacteria > Pseudomonadati > Pseudomonadota > Gammaproteobacteria > Lysobacterales > Rhodanobacteraceae > Rhodanobacteraceae bacterium. Next base: position 746,987 of record JACKOW010000002.1, on the reverse strand, counting down.
TTGGCGGATTCGGGCTGCGCCCATCTGCTGCTGCGCACCGCCTGGGTGTACGCCGCGCGCGGCAAGAACTTCCTGCTGACCATGCTGCGCGCCGCGGCCGTGCGCGATGAGCTCAGCGTGGTCGACGACCAGATCGGCTGTCCGACCACGGCGCGGTTCCTGGCCGATACCACGGCCTCGATGGTGCGGCGCTGGCTGGCCGCCGCGGCGGCCGATCGTGCGGCGCTGGAAGGCCCCTGTCATGTGGTGTGTGCGGGTCAGACCAGTTGGTGCGGCTTTGCCCGCGCCATCATCGAGCAGGCTCATGATCTCGGCTTGCTGCCGCGAGTCACGCCCGTGCGCGCCATCGCCACGGGTGAATACGCGGCGAAGGCACAGCGACCGGCATACTCGGTGCTGGATACCCGCCGCTTGTCGGCCATTTTCGAAATCACGCCGCCGGCCTGGCGCTTGGGCCTGCGGCAAACGCTGCTGGAACTGGCGCAGGCGCGGCAAGCCCTGACCGGCGCTGGCTTTGAGGTGAAACGATGTTGATTCCCGTGATTCTGTCGGGCGGTGCCGGCACCCGTTTGTGGCCGGTGTCGCGCAAGACCTATCCCAAGCCTTTCATGCAGATGGGCGATGGGCAGTCGTTGCTGCACAAGACCCTGGCCCGGGCGCAATCGGTGGCCGATGGGCCGGAGGTGATCACGGTCACCTCGCGCGACCATTACTTCATCACCCGCGACGAGTATCGCGGTCGCATTGACGATGCCGATGCGCGCTTCCTGCTGGAGCCGCTGGGGCGCAATACGGCCCCGGCACTGGCGATGGCGGCACTCGACATCGCCCGTCGTCACGGCCCCGAGGCGCAGATGCTGGTGTTGCCGGCGGATCATCTGATTCGCGATCTGGACAGCTACGGCGCTGCCGTGCGCTCCGCCCGGGCGCTGGCGGCCGAGGGCTATCTGGTCACTTTCGGCATTCAGCCGGATCGTCCGGAGACGGGCTTCGGCTACATCCGTGCTGGCAATGCCCTCGGGCACGGTCACAGCATCGAAGCCTTCGTCGAGAAGCCGGATCTGGCCACGGCCGAGGGCTATGTGGCCAGCGGCGACTACTACTGGAACTCGGGCATGTTCCTGTTTGCCGCCGGCACGCTGCTGACCAGCATGGAACAGACCTGTCCGGAACTGCTCAGCGCCGCCCGTGCCTGCTACGCCAAGGTGCCGGCGGATGCCCGGCCGATTGAATTCGATCGCGACAGTTTTGCGCTGTTGCCCGACATTTCGGTCGACTACGCGGTGATGGAAAAGGCCGCACGCCGAGCCATGGTGCCGGCCAGTTTCGACTGGAATGACATCGGCTCGTGGAAGGCCATCAGTGATCTTGATCCCGGCGACAACGACGGCAATCGCACCGTCGGGCCGGCGGTGCTGGTGGATTCGCGCAACTGCTATGTGCAGTCCAAGGGCCGCCTGGTGGCGGCGGTGGGCGTGGATGACCTGGTCATCGTCGACACCGGCGATGCGGTGCTGGTGAGCACCCGAAACAAGGCCCAGGCGGTCAAGCAGGTGGTCGACGAGTTGCGCTCGCAGAATCACGAAGCGGCCAATGTGCATTCGACCGTGCATCGCCCCTGGGGCAGCTACTCGGTGATCGAGGACGCACCTGATTGCAAGGTCAAGCGGCTGGTGGTGAAACCCGGCCATGTGCTGTCGCTGCAGATGCACCATCGTCGCAGCGAACACTGGACGGTTGTGTCGGGCGTCGCAAAAGTACGGGTCGGCGATCGCGAATTCCTGCTCAAGAGCAATGAATCAGTGCATATTCCGGTGGAGACGCTGCACCGCCTGGAGAACCCCACGGATCAGGATCTCAGTCTGATCGAGGTGCAATGCGGCGACTACTTCGGCGAGGACGATATCGTTCGCTACGAAGACCGTTACGGTCGCGTTTGAACAAGAAGCGCTACAGAGTCTTGCCTTCGTTCAGGTAAACTCGCAACATTCATGTACAGTCAGAATCGCGCGAAGCGACGGGAGTGCCAACTAGATGCGTATTGATCTGCTCGAAGATGATCCAGACCAGGCCGAAATGATCAGCCACTGGTTGACGGAGGAAGGTCATGACGTGCGTTGGTACAAATCAGGTGGCGATCTCACCCGTGCCCTGCATCGCGACGTGCCCGATGTGTTGCTGCTCGATTGGGTGTTGCCCGAGTCCAGCGGCATGGATGTGCTGACCTGGGTGCGTCAGAGCTTTCTGGGGCGTATCCCGGTGGTGTTCATCACTGCCCAGGATTCGGAAGAGAACGTGGTGGCGGCATTGCAGGCCGGTGCTGACGACTATCTGGTCAAGCCCCCGCGTCGCCGCGAGCTGATGGCCCGCGTGCAGGCGGTGGGTCGCCGCGCAGGCGCCATTCAGCCGGCCGAAGTGTTGGCCGGATGTGATCCCTACACGGTCGATGTGGGACATCGTCAAATCAGTTTGCGCGGCAAGCCGGTGGAGCTGACCAGCAAGGAATTCGATCTGGCGGCCTACATGTTCGCCAATGCCGGACGCCTGGTGAAGCGCGGCGTGCTGCTGGAGCGCGTCTGGGGTCGCAGCCAGACCATCACCACCCGCACCGTGGATGCCCATATCAGCCGAATCCGCAAGAAGCTGGAGATTGACGAGCCGAATGGCTGGCGTCTGATTTCGGTGTACCAGCACGGCTATCGCCTTGAGCGTTCGGGTACCTGATCGCGGCAATGGCAGATTCCGTTCCTGAACCGCTGCGCCAGCGCTACATCGGCAGTTTTGCCGAGAAGCAGGCCACACTGGAGGCGGGACTGAGCCAACTCAGTGCGGATCCGCTGGGTGCCATGTCGCAGCTGCGCGCCGCGGCTCACAAGATTTCCGGTTCTGCCGGCATGTACGGATTCGAAGACCTCGGGCAGCAGGCCCGGGCCGTGGTGCATGCCATCGACGACGGCAGCGGCTCGGCACTGGTGGTCGAATTGGTGCGTGTGCTCATCGACGAGATGAAGCCCGCATAGGCAAACCTTGTCGCACCTAACTCGGTCTTGTAGCCCAGGTAAGCGCCAGCGCAACTGGGACGATGGGCCGTAGAGCCCCGGGTGCGCCTTCGGCTTACCCGGGCTACAATAGCGCGATCTACCATCGTCAATTGTCCGGCTGCGTCCTTGACGCACACGCCTTATCGTCGCGCTTGCACGCGGCCTTCGCCACTGTCGGCACAAAGGCCACCGCTTTCGCTGGCGCCAGGCTCTGTGCCCAGGCATCCAGTTTCGGGCCGATCAGCGCACCCATCTGCATCTGGGGCTCGGAGGCTTCGAAATCGTCGGCCAGTTCCCGCTCATGCACGCTCTCCCGCGCCAATTCGAAGGCGGCGGTGAGCGAGCGCGTCTGATTCAAGGCTTCAACCAGCAGGGCCCGACCGAAATAGGTGAGTTCGCTGTCGTCGCCGCAGCCGAAGGAGGGTCGATCACGGCGCGCGGCGGTCATCACCAGTGTCATCGGTGAGGCCAGATCGTCCATGAATCCGCCTGAATAGCAGGCCGACACCACGATCACGCGCCAACGGATGCCAGCCGCGTCCAGGGCTTCACGCAGATCGCCGGGGCGGATCCCGTCCAGCGCCAGCGGCTGCAGATCCACGTACAACTCATGGTCGGCGCTGCCGTGGGTGGTCAGGAACAGCACCAGCAGATCCTCGTCTGGATCCATCTTCGTGGCGATGCCGGCCAGCGCCAGCTTCAGATTGCTCAAGTTCGCCAGTGGCCATTGTTCGGTGGTGTCGGGGTGATTGAGCAAGGTCAGCGTGCGCCCGGCCATGCCGAAGCGTTCGGCAAACAGGGTCTGGGCGTAGCTGACTTCATTGCGGAACACGTCTTCGTTGGCGTCGGCGCCAAAGGCCAGCAGATAGGCGTCGGTCTGCCCGGGCACGCCCGGGCGCAAGGCCGATACGGCATCGGCAATCATCTGCGGCTGGCGATAGATCAGCGCTTCGGCGCTGCCGCGCACCCTGCGCGCAGGGGCAGTGTCGGCATCGCTGTAAGCCATGGTTTCAGGGTCGTAGCGGGGATACCAATAGGCCAATGGGTTGATCAGGAAGAAGGGCGCGGTGGTCAGGGCCGCCGCCAGCACGCCGGCACCTGCACGCTTCCACCAGCGCCATTCGGGCAACGCAAAGCCGACGATGCGCAGCAGGCTCAGCGTCCACCACAGGCAGCTCGCCACCACGATCAGCCATTGCGCGTGCTCGTCCCAGTGATCCAGTTCCTGCAGCCCCAGGCGCACGCCGAACAGTGCCAGGCTGATCCATAGACCCGCGGCACTGGCCAGTACCGCGATCGACCAGGTCATCACCCGCTGACCGGACCAGCTTCCGATCAGCGCAGCCGCAGCCAGCGCCAACAGGGCGCTGAAGGCATCGCTCTGCAGACCGTCCAGGTAGAAATCCGCAGCGTCGGCCAGCAACAAGCGGTCACGGCCGATGGAGATGGCCACGCTGAGCAGCAGCAAACCCCAGAAATGCGAAGCCGGGCGCACCCGCAGCGTGGTCGCTGGGCGCACGCCGAAGGCCAGCAGGAATCCCGCGCCCAGCGTGCGCAGCAAGGCCCGCATGAGAATCAGAATCCGAGTTGGTCGAAGCTGCCGACGGCATCGTGCTCCGCTACTGCCGTGGTGCCCTCACGCACGATCTGGACCGTTTTCCAGCCTGCTGCGCGCGCGGCATCGAGCTCAGCCCCGATGTCCGACAGAAACAGGATGCGATCGGCCGGAACGGCGATGGCCTCGGCGATGCGCCGATAGGAATCGACCTCGCGCTTGGGGCCGGTGGTGGTATCGAAATGATCGCGGAAGCAGGGCCGCAGATCGCCGTCCTGAGTGTGCCCGAAGTACAGCTTCTGGGCCTGAATGGAGCCCGAGGAATAGACATACATCGGCAATCCCTCGGTCTGCCAGCGGCGCAAGGCCGCGACCGCATCGGGATAAACGTGGGCAACGAACTCGCCGCTGCGGAAGGCGTTCTCCCAGACCTGGCCCTGCAGGGCTTTCAGCGCGGTGTGCTTGCGATCAGCATCGATCCAGTCGATCAGGGCGCCACTGACGGCGTCCAGGTCGTCGCTGGCACAGCCGATTTCGGTAGCGATCTGCGCTATCCACGGCAGCACTTGCGGGTCCTTCGCGTGCGCCTGCAGATAGCCAGGCAGCGCCTGCCGCGCGTAGGGAAACATCACCTTCTGCACGAAGCTGATATCGCTCGTGGTGCCCTCAATATCGGTCACCAGCGCATCGGGACGTACGATCATGGATGCTTCCTGAGCTGCGGCAAGTGCAAGTTGCGAGGGGCGGGCAGGGGCGTCGACGCCTCAGACCCCGATCCGCGTGAAGCGTTCGGCAATGGGGTCGCCGGTGAATTTGGCCACCCAGCCGGCCGGGTTGGTGAAGATCCGGATGGCCACGAAGGCGGGTTCCGGACCCATGTCGAACCAATGCCTGGTGCCGGCGGGCACGCTGATCAGATCGTCCTTCTCGCACAATACCTCGTAGACCTCACTGCCGATGTGCAGCGTGAACAGTCCGGCGCCGGCCACGAAGAAGCGGACTTCATCTTCGTCGTGGGTGTGTTCGCTCAGGAATTTCTGCCGCAGGGCCACCTTGTCCGGGTGCCCGGGTGTCATGCTGATGACGTCTACCGATTTGTAGCCGCCTTCTTCCATCAGCCGGTCGATATCGCGCTGGTAGGCCGCAAGCACCTGTTCCTGCGTATCGCCGGGCTGAATCTCGGCATCGGCCAGCCAGCGGTCCAGGCGGATTCCGGCAGCCGCCAGGTGGCGGCGGATTTCCGTGAAATCGCTGCTCTCCAGTCGGGCCTCGATGGGCTGGTTTTCATCGTAAACACGCATGTGCGTCATCGTTGCATCTTCCTCAGTTCCAGTTCGCAATTCAGCAAGAACTCGAAGGCGTCCAGATGTCTTCGAGCACTCAGCATATCCTCCCCCCAGGTATAGATACCGTGGCCGTCGATCAGGTAGCCGTGGGTGATGGGCGTTTGCTGCAGGTAGCGATCGATCAGTTCAGCCAGTTCCTGCATGTCCTGACTGTTGGGAAACACCGGTACCTGCATGCGCGCGTCGTGCGTGGTGTAACCGGCAAAAGCCTTGAGCAGTTCATAGCCCGCCAGTTCCAGCTGGCCGGCCTGCGCCCACAAGCGGCTGGCCAGGGTCTGTGCCAGCGAGTGCGTGTGCAGCACCGCGCCGGCCTCGGGGTAGCGCCGGTAGATCTGGCAATGCAGCAGGGTCTCGGCTGACGGACGAGCATCGGTATTGACCGCCTTGCCGGCCAGATCGCAGACCATGATATCAGCAGGCGACAGCTTGCCCTTGTCACGCCCGGAAACGGTCACTGCAAGTCGATCGGCACAGAGGCGCATCGAGAAGTTGCTGCTGGTGGCTGGCGTCCAGCCGCGCTGGGCGAAATCCCGGCCGGCCTCCACGATCTGCCCAGCGCATTCGGCAAATTGGGCGGGGGAAAAATCGGACATGTATCAGGAACTCCTAAACGAGAATGATTCGCGATTCTTCCGCGATCTCCTGCGAAATATAACCGACCGTGCCGACATCTACGTCACTTGAGTTAGGTCATGCTGGCGTTCAGGCTGAACGTGGACAATTATGGTCCAGCATCGATCACCGTATCTGTTTCCACTGTAGAAGGACTTTGCCATGTCGCAACAGGATTTCAATGCCACTCGTCGCCGCTTCTTCGGCCAGGTCGCAGCCGCAGGTGTGGGTGTTGCCGCCGGCGTCGCGTTGACCAGCCAGAGCTTTGCCCAGGGCGCATTGCCGGAACTCGGAGAGACCGAGCCGACCGCAGCAGCACTGGGCTACAAGGCCGACACCACCAAGGTGGATGCGGCCAAGTATCCGAATCACAAGCCGGAGCAGGCCTGCGCCAACTGCAATCTGGTCCAGGGCAAGGACGGCGATGCGCTGCGTCCGTGCGCGATCTTCCCTGGCAAGGGCGTGCACCCCAACGGCTGGTGTGCCGCCTACGTGCCGAAGAAGGCCTGAGCCCACGATAGTCCTGAGACTGCGTGCCCGTTTGGGCATGCAGTCTGCTCCCCGGTTCCCGATGACTTAGACTGCCGCCTTCCTGGTCGTCGGCGTCATCATGTTTGACACGCTTCCGGCGCACTTGGCTGCGCTGATCGGCTTTTTGTCCGGCTGTCTGGCGCTCGGTCTGCTGGCGCTGCTTGCGGGTGCTCGGCTCCTGCGCAAACGCCAGCATGAAGCTCATGAGTCGCGGCAAAGTGAAATTGACGCGCTGACGGATCACAACGCCGAGCTGCGCCAGCAACTCGACTCCCGCGAACAGGAGCTGCTGCGCGAACGTCAGCGCAGTACCCGCTACGAACAGCAGTTGCAGCTGACCATGCGCGAACATGGCGAACTGCGCGGGCGTCTGGCGCGGCTGGAACTCACTGATCAGACCCTGACGCGGCGCGAACGCGAGCTCGACGAGCTGCGCGAGCGCCACAGCAAGGCCTTGGCGCAGATCAGCACGCTGGAAACCCGGTTGTCCGATGAGCTGCGCGCCGCGGCAGAGAAGCTCGACTTCCTTGGGCGCGTACGCCAGGAATTCAGCGACAGTTTCAAGGTGCTGGCCGGCGAAGTGCTGCATGAGCGCAGTCAGGCGCTGGTGGCCGACAACAGCGCCCAGATCGGCAGCCTGCTGAATCCGGTGCGCGAGCAGTTGAAGACTTTTCAGGACGCCGTCCAGCAGGCCTATGTGCAGGAAGCTCGAGAGCGTAGCTTGCTGGCGCGCGAGATCGACGCGCTGAAGACCCTGAACCAGCAGCTCAGTGGCGAGGCCCTGAACCTGACCCGGGCACTGCGCGGCGATACCCGCGTGCAGGGGGCCTGGGGCGAGCTGATCCTCTCACGCATCCTGGAGGCCTCGGGCCTGGTCGAGGGCCGCGAATACACGACGCAAGTCGTGCTCCGCGATGAAGACGGCAGCCGGCCGCGCCCGGATGTGATCGTGCATCTGCCGCAGGAACGCGATCTGATCATCGACGCCAAAGTCTCGCTCACCGCCTACGAACGCTGCGTCAATGCCGAAACCGAGCTCGACCGCGCTGCCGCACTCAGTGAACACCTGGGATCGCTGCGCCGGCATGTCGATGGCCTCAGCCGCCGCGACTACGCCGCACTGCTGGACGGCCGCGCGCTCGATTTCGTGCTGCTGTTCGTGCCGGTGGAATCGGCACTGATCGAGGCCGTGCGTGCCGATCCGGGGCTCTACGAGTATGCGCTTAACCGCAACATCGCCATCGTCTCGCCCTCGACCCTGTTGGCCACGCTGCGCGCCGCCAGTCATCTGTGGAAGCAGGAACAGCGCAACCGCAACGCTCAGGACATCGCCCAGCGCGCCGGCAAGCTCTACGACAAGTTCGTCGGATTCGTCGCCGATCTCGACAGCGTGCGTCTGGCCTTGAGCCGTGCTCAGAGCGAACTCGACCAGGCTTACGCCAAACTCAGCACCGGCAAGGGCAATCTGGTGCGCCAGACCGAACAGCTGCGCGAACTGGGTGCGCGGCACCAGAAGGCGTTGCCGGCGGATCTGGTGGCTGATGCGGGTGACGAGGAGTAGGTTGAGGGTGTGACATCGCCGATCGCTGGCAAGCATGGAGCGGCTTTGAGGAGGGACGCGCGCCTGCGCGGCCGCTCTGGCTCTGCGAGAGGGCAAGAGCGGCGCCGCAGCCACCTGTTTCGGCCCGAAACTGCCCACGGGCGATGAACCGCAAGTTCGCCCGTAGGAGCGACCTCGCGTCGCGACCGGCACCGCGACGACCCCGTCCTGAGGCAGGTCGCGGCAAGAAGCCGGACGCAGAGAACACGAAGGAAAAGCAGAGAGAACACGAAGAAGAGCGTGAACATCTTCGATCTGCCCGGAAAACGGTCGTGCGTAGCCCGTTGTGCCGCGCAGCGGCTCAGCGGAGCGCTTTCGCGTCACCGCCCGCAGAGCGCTGCGCGCACTTCGAGCTACGACAGGCGGATTTGCGCCAAATTCGTCAAATCAACAACTTGCGATATGGGTTCATGGAGAGCGAAGCGAAGCAATCCAGGGACGTGCCGCAAAACACTGGATTGCTTCGTCGCCACGCTTCTCGCAACGACGCATCAATAACTTGTCACATGGGTTCATGGGGAGGCTGGGAGCGTCGGTCGGACGGACCTCGAAGTCGTGGCTCCGCTCGCCCATCAAGCTATGACCAAGGGACGGCTTGGTGGCGAACGCCGCGGATGAGTTGAACAATCGTCATTTTGTGTGATCAGATCGCGACCCCGAGGTCCAGTCGTGTGTCGCATGTCATTTGTCTTGCCGCCAAAAGCGGCTGATTCGAGGTCGATTCCTTGGCGCGCCTGCGGGTTGTTGCTGACGTGGGTGCTTTCGTGCCAGCCGTTATTGGCGTGGGATTCCTCGGTGCCGGTCACGGTCAATGCGACGACTGCTGCGCCAAAGGTGCGGCAGCTGATCGGCGCGGCCGACGGCGGCTATTGGCTGGTCGCGGAGCACGGATCGGTGGTCCATAGCCTGGATCGCTACCGGGCTGATGGCAGTCTGGCAGGTCGCAGCTTTGAGTCAGAGGTGCGCGAATGGACCAGCGGCGACTCGTCATTCGATCGGCTATTCGAGCAGGCCGACGGCACGGTCGCCGCATTGTCCGGAGTTGATGTGTTGCTGAGCTTCGGCGCTGATGCGCAGCCGCTTTGGCAAAGCGAGTTCAGTCGCGATCTGGTGTATTGCCGCAATGCGGTCAAGACGCCCTCGGGCGCATGGTGGCTCAGTTGCCAAGACGACCTCCCGGACGTGGGTTTGCATCGGCATGATCGTATGGGGCGTGATCTGGGTCGCTTCGGGCCGGCAGTAGGCGAGTTCTCTGCGCGTTCCCGGGCTGTCGCCGTACCTGGCAGTGAAGCGGTCTGGATTGGCGGTCAGGTGCAGGGCAGGCCTGCGGTGCTCCAGATCGATGACGGCGGCGGCGAGGTCTGGCGTTGGCAGGCACCCGATGACTGGCCGTTTGGGAGAGTTTCGCTGCTGGAGCGGCGCCCCGCGGGCGGCGTGCTGGCCTTCACCGACAACTTCGGCAGCGGTAGCCACTTGCAGGCGCTGGATGCGGCCGGAATACCGCTGTGGACCATGATCGATGACGCGCTGTTGCTCGGAAACACCCACGCGATGTACGTCAGCCCGGCGGGCGTCGTGGCCTTGCTCACGCAGTTCAGCAACCAGCGGCAGCGGTTGACGTTGGTCGACGCCGCAGGGTCGAGAAGGGGGAGTCTTGATCTGCCCGAGGGCCTGAATTGTGGCGAGAGACTCGAGTCTTGCAGCGTGCGCTTTGGCGACGACGGACAGGTGCGTCTGGTTGCGTCCATCTCGTTGGAGACGGCTCAGCGATTGCGATTGCTACTGCTGTCGCCGACTGCGCAACTTCTGGACGACCAGCTATTGCCGGACATCCTCAATCCGCAGGAAGTGATGACGTCCGCGCCGGCATTTCTGGTTCGTGCAGAGGATCGCGCCTGGCGCGTACTGGATTCGGGGCAGGTGCAGCAATTGCCGGTGGCGCCTGCCGATTCCGCTCAACCCAGTGTCCTCGGTGAGTACCAGGATGGAGATGACCGGATCATCGGCTTGGGCAGGCCGGACGAACTCGTCATAGCCAAGATTGGCGCCGAAGGACAATTGCTCTGGCAGCAACGGTGGGCCGCCGATCCCTGGGTGGAACTGTCTTGGTCGGACCGTGCCGTCCAGATCGGTGGGTCATACGTCTGTGTGGACGACGAGCGCGCCTATTCCCATGAAACCGTGTTGCGTTGTCTGGATCGAGCCACTGGCGAACTGCGTTTCGAACACCATTTCGTCGAAGGACTTCCCCGTGCCTGGGGTGTGTTTGCCAGTGGCGTTCTGGCCTATGTCGATGTCGGCGTCGACGGGCAGCTGTTAGTGCGTCGACGCAACTTGGCGGATGGTTCCGAAGTCGGCGTGCTGGAGCTTCCGCCTTTCGTTGTTTCTGAATACTTGATCTACCCGACGGGGCCGCGGTTGCGCGTAGACCCCTTCGACGGGCAGTCCATGGCTTTGGTGGGCGACGCGAGTGGTTTGCCGGGCACCACCGTTGCCGTGTTTGCTGACGATGACGAAAGCGCACGGGTGCTGAACCTGCAGAAGTCACCCTACGAATTCTGGCCAAAAGGCGAGCGCCTGTTCGCGGTACAGCAAGTGGCGGGCAGTCAAAGCTGGCTTTCTGGCCTTCGAATTCAGGTTGTGAATATTGCGGATGCCACCGAGGTCGTTGATGGCCTTCTGGCCAACGATGTATTCCCGCCGCAGCTTGCATTGCGCAAATCTGCGGGACCGGACCATCTGCACTTGTTGATTGAAGGTGTAGAGGGGCAAGCAGCCGGCGGCGTGGCCTCAGGGACGCGGTTGATCGCCTTGCCCCGCGACGGTTCGAGCATAGCGTGGAGCCGGGACATCCCCACAGTGTCCGGATCGGTGGTCGATCTGGCCTCCGTAGCCTCGCGAAATGCGGCCTTGGTGGTCGGAAAAAATGGCGGCGCCTTGCAGTTGTCCCTGTACGACAGTACCGATGGCGCCTTGCTGGAAACCCGCGCCTACCCTTGCGGCGGCGGTCAGAACTGTTTTGCCCGTGCGCGTTCGTTGAAACCCGTGCAGCAGCGCTATCGGATTCTGAGCAATAGCCTCGCCAGCCAGGGTGGCAGAACACTGATCGCTCACTCGGTAGACCTGGCCGGCAACCGCGACGTCAGCGTAGACCAGAGCGGCATCACCGGCGTTTGGTACAACCCGATCACCTCCGGGCAAGGCTTTCTGCTGGACTTCCTGCCTGACTCGCAGACAGTGTTTGCGCCGTGGTTCACGTTCGCCGACCAGCAGCGCTACCAAGATCAGTCAGCGGTGCGCTGGTACTCGCTCTTTGGCCTGCCCGCGCCCGGTGCCAAGCGGGTGGCGCTGGACATCCTGCGCAACGCCGGCGGCAGCTTCGCGGGTGGGCCCGAAACCACCAGCATTGTCGTGGGTACGGCCGAGCTGAGTTTTCACGATTGTGATCACGCCACGCTGTCGTATCAGTTCTATCCACCCTTCGAATCGGCTCGCATGGGCAGCATGCCGTGGCAGCGGATCGGATCACGCGTGCGCCCCTGCAATCTTGCCGACGGCAGCATTCAATCGCCGCAACTGATCGCACCGGATTCGCAGGGCTTCAGTCTGCGACAGTCAGGCACCTGGTTTGATCCGATCAGCTCGGGGCAAGGCATGAAGATCGAGGTGCTGCCCGCTTCAGCCCAGCAATCCGGACTGCTGTTTGCGGCCTGGTTCACCTACGACCCGCAGACGCCGGGAGACGATGCTGCGGCTCAAGACTGGCTGATCATGCAGGGCGATCTGGCCACGGCGCAGCAGGGAGTGGTCCAGGTGCCCGTGTTTCGTGTTGTCGGTGGTGAACTCGATCGTGTCGCGACCAGCAATCTGTTTCAGATCGGCGTCGCACAGTTCCAGTTTCAGGGCTGCGATCGACTGCGAGTGCAATACCAGTTCGATGTCAGTGCCGAAGCCGCGGATCACGTCGGACTGAACGGCGTGTTGAATCTCGAACGCATTGGTGGCTGTGGGGTGGCGGGGAGCCACTAGCCCGCATTTCTCACACCTGTTGCGGAAGATCGCGCAGGGCTTTGCGACTAGCGCAAGGCGCGACGACGAGGAATGGTGATTCCATTGCGAGGAGGAGCAACGCAGCGATAGTCGCAAAGAACGCGCGAGGTCCGCAAAGCGGGCAGATGCAGCCGTACACTCTCCCATTGCTGTGTGGCCACCGATTCGCCTTGCGCCACAACGGGATCACGGCATCTGCTCGCGCAGGTGTGAGAAATGGGGGCTAGCCTGCGGGTTCCCTGGTAGGAGCGCCCTTGCGGCGCGATCGCTGTTGCGGTGCGCAGCGAGCGGTCGCGCCGCAAGGGCGCTCCTCAAGGCATGTCGATGTCACACGGCTGCTCACGCGGCTGGAAATACGTGCACCAGTGCCGCAACTGCTGCCCGCGAAACCCGTTCAGAGGATCGCTGGCTTGGTTGCGAGGCGGCTGCTACCACGGGCTCACTGCAGTCGTATGACGTTGATATAGGAAACGTCCATGCTTGCCGAGTTGCCGGACGCCGGAGCGGCGGACGACTCAAAGGCCTTCAATGCAAGGCAGGTGCCTGCATTCATGTACAGGATTTCTCTACCACTGACGCTGTAGTAGAGCTGGGAATCCAGAATCATGCTTTCATATGCCAGCGCAAAGCCCGCCGTAGCTGATTGAAGCGCGGTGATGCTGCAGGCAGCGCCGCCCCCGCCACTGCGGGTGAAAAAGGTTGCCAACAGGACGATGTCCGGGTTGGCATCTACAAAGTAGTTGATCGAGTAGCTGATTTCGTAGACTCCGCTGGTCTGCACATTGATGACGGTAAAGCCCGAGCTGTTGTCGGCCGAAAGATCCGGGCTGGTGTCATTGATATCCAGGAATTCGGCCGTTGCCCCGCCGGTGGTTGCGAAGTTCGTGCTGTCGCTACCGCGTATTGCCAAGGCACCGAAGCCGGGCCCGGCCGGTCCCTGAGGTCCGGTCGCGCCCTGCACCCCCTGAGGTCCCTGCGAACCGGTAGCCCCCTGCGGCCCTTGCGGGCCCTGAGGGCCTGCCGGTCCGGTCGCACCCGTCAGCCCCTGCGGTCCGGCCGGACCGGTAGCGCCGATGGCTCCGGTCAAACCGGTGGGACCTTGCGGGCCCTCAGGTCCAGCCGGTCCCTGCGGACCTGCAGGACCCACCGGCCCGATGATGCAACTGACGCTGCCGTCGGCGTTGATCGTTCGGATGGCCTGATCTGCGGCGCAGCTATTGACCACGCGACGCTGTACCTGGTTGCCATCCACGTCCACCGCCCCGACACTGCCGTCGGCAATGCTGGTCGAGCCGATGCTGTTGGGCGACACGCTCACCGCTTCCACCGCCATCCCGGCAATTTGCGCCTGCGGCGTGGGCGTGATTCGGGTCGCGGGGGACAGCAGAGTGTAGCCGCCGGTCGAACTGCCCGGGCGGATGCCGATCTGCAGCTGGAAATCGCCGCTGGTCACGGCCGCACCGAAGTCCAGATCGACCGTGAATACGCCCTGGATGACGGCCACATCCTCAAGCAGCACCGGGCTGCCCACGGCTACCCCAGCTTGAGTCTGCAGTTCGAACTGCAGATCGTAGCTGCCGTTGGCCGCTTGTCCAGAATCCATCAGGCTGCCCTGGTAGCTGAAACTGTTGCTGAGCGCGAGCGCGGGGTTCGACAAACCCAACAACAGCGCCCAACTCATCGCTGCCAAACTGGCTGCCAGTCCACTATTGCGTGTCATCTGAATTCTCCTCACTGAATTGACTGATGGCAAAGTCGGCTAGTCTTCGAAGCCGTTGGCGAACAAATCCTCGCCGCGCGGAACGGATGGGCCATGGAAGCCGCCCGATAGCTGGTAGGCGCCGCCGGTGGCCGCAAGCGGATCCACGGCGGGTTGGGCCACGGTTCCGGTCAGCGCGTATGAACCCCCGGTCGCCAGCCCTGCGCCACCGGCAATCGCCTGTTTGGCGAGTACATAGGGTCCGCCGGCGGGTGGCGGCGAGCCCTGGGCCCAGGCAACACCGCCGGAGAGCGCGATGGCTGCCAGCAGCGATATCCAGATCGGTCGCCGTGCAGGGCGGGCACCCGTCCATGCTGCACGATCACGCAATGCTCGATTCATGGTGAGTTCCTGATTCAAGGTCATCGGCCCATGCAGGCCTGCTGGGTAGTAGCGTGATCTGGTGCCAAACTGGCTCATCCAATCGGCTACTCGAAGCCGTTGGCGAACACGTTGTCGGGTTCGGCCTCGAAGGCGCCGATATCGGTGCCGTCGCCGACATTGGCCAGTGGCAGGTCGATTGGCCGCGCCACGCCGCGTTGATCGGTGAGTACCCCGCTGCCGCCACTGTCGCCGGCATCGACGGCCGCGCTGCTGGCGATCAGTCCATGGGTGGGCGTGGTGCCGCCATTCAGGGCCAGCGGCAGCAACTGCGGGTTGATGTTGTTCTGATCGCTGACCTGATCGAAGAAGCTGCCATCATTGGTATTGCTGAGGTTGTAGCCGCGGGAGCGAAGGCTGGCGACACCGGTGGAGGCGAAGGTACCGAGATTGTTGGGCGCGTTGTCGGTAACGATGGTGTTGCGCACTTCGGCCGTCGCGCTGTCGCCACCCAGGGACACGCTGGCGATGCCGCCGGTGGCGGTTCCGGCGTTTTCGGCCACAGTGCTGTTGATCAGCTCGATGGACGAACTGGCGCCGGCGTCGGCCAGATTGAGGATGGCGCCATCGGTGCCCCCGGCCGTATTGCCGCTGATCGTGGAGTTGACGATGCGCAGCGGCAGCGCGCCGCTGTTGCGCACATAGATGCCGGCTGGTCGTCCGGGGGTGGTGTTGCCGTTGAAAGTACTGTCGAGGAATGTGCCCCCGGCGCTGAACAGGGAGACACCAGCGCCGCCCGCGCCGGCGAAATTACCGAGCACGTGCACGCCGGCCAGCGTGAGCGGACTCTGGCTGTCGATGCCGCCACCAAAGCCATTGACGCTGCCATTCTGCAGCTTGATGCCGGTGAGCGCCGCCACTTCCAGCCCTGAGCTGATGGTGAACAGGCGGAAGAGGGGCGCGGTACTGCCTCGGCGTATGGAGAGCTTGTCGGCGCCAGGGCCGCTGATGGTGATCGCTTTGTTGATATCGGGCAGCGCTGACTCCAGTGTGATCGCCCGGGGGCTGGCGAACAATCCATCGAGAAATACGATGTCGTTGAGTTCGGTATCGGCATTGGCGGCGACAATGGCATCGCGCAGACTGCCGATCCCGCTGTCGTTGGTGTTGATGACGGTGAAAGACCGCATCTCGACGGCGCCGATATCGGCGCCGTCACCGCCGTTCGATGCGGCGGGTGCGCCCCAGGGTCGCGGCCGGCCGCGCTGATCGATGACCGAACCCGATGTGTTTCCGGCATTCAGCGCCGCACTGCCGCCCAGCAGCAAATGAGTGGGCGTGCTGCCGCCCAGCGGGGCCAGCGGCCCGAGCTTGGGATCACCGGTCACATCGGTGCCGAGGGTGGTCAGCGCGCCGTTGTAGTCCTCGCTGAGGTTGAATCCCAGCGAGGTGATGGTGGCCGTGCCGCCGCTGGACACGCCGGTCTGGAAATTGGCGGCCCCATCGTTGGCGACGATGCTGTTGCGGATCCGCGCGCTGGCGCTGCCTGGCCCATCGGCACGCACATACACGCCGTTGGCTTCGCCATTGCCCCCTCGATTGTTGGCGACGGTGCTGTTGATCACCTCCAGGTCAATGCTGCCGTTATCGGTCGCAAGGAAGACACCGCCGGCCGCAAAGGCGTAGTTGCCTGAAATCGTGGAATTCAGGATACGCAATGGCCTTCCGTTGCCGCCAAAGGCATAGATGGCCCCGGCCAGCGCCGGACTGGTGTTGCCGCTGATGGTGCTGTCGATGATCTGGCCGCCGGCGAAAACGAAACCGATACCGGCGCCACCGATTTCAGAGCGATTGCCGCTCACATGCATGCCGGACAGGGTCAACGTGCTCCTGGTGGAGATGGCGCCACCGACACCGCCCACGCGCCCACCGTTGGTAGTCATGCCGCTCAAGCTGACGCCGGCCACGCCTTGAGCAATCTCGAAGATGCGCATGTCGCCGGCCGTGGCGGCGGGTCGGATGGTCAGGAACGCTGCGCCAGGCCCCTGGATCGCGATCGACTGATTGATCACCGGCAGTGGCGTCAGCAGTTCTATTGTGCGCGCCGATGCGAAGAAAGGTGTGGCAAAGCGGATGTAATCGCCACTGTTGGCGGCCAGGAGTGCACCGCGCAGGCTGCCCGAGCCACTGTCGTTGGCATTGGTGACGGTGCGGGTGCTGCCGACGAGGGTCAGATTGAGCGTGGCGGCACTGACGGCGCCGGTATCGGTATTGTAGCCATCCTCGAAACGCAGAATCCACCGGCCGTTGGCAGGCGTCGACAGAAACTGCGTGTTGATCGAGGTGACCGGCGGCGGGTTGCTGACGCCGGCGCCACCCGAGATCACGGTTCGGTAAGACCCGCCCGGCACTGGATTATTGGCCGCACCAATCCACCAATTGCCGGCAATCGCGGGATCGTCGGTGAAGGTGTAGCTGCCATCGAGATCGGAGGAATATCCGAAACTCGACGCGTCGAGCGCCCCGGTGCGGGCAAACAGCAGATGGCTGTTGCCGTTCGGCGCAATCAGCGTGACCCGCAAGTCTCCGACATAGGCATGGGTGGCCGTGAAGCTCACCGTGACTTGCGACACCGTGCGCAGCAAGCCCACGTCAAAATAGACATCTCGCGGTGGGCCATAGCGCTCTAGGCCGGCAGGAAGGCCATCCGGAATCGCGCCCACGTTGGTCCCGGTGTACGACTGCGCCGCACACGGCAGGCTGAGCACGGCGGCCAGGGCGGTGATCGTCAGTATCAGCAGTGCTTTCATCGAATTCCCCATGATTCGTGGCGACAGATACGTCACCAACCTGAGCGGACAAGCGCGATCTGGCGGAAAACTGGCGCATGGACTGTGCTTGACCAGAGATCGGCTGCTAACATCAGGACGACACCTGGGAAATCCCTGACTGGACAACATGACAGAGGCTTCCGCGGAGGATTGCGGGCATTGCGACAGCAGGGCGGCACGGTGAGCGGCGCCCCATACCCTCTCGGAGACAACCCGGAGTCGGCCGCCGAACAGGGCATTTGTTCGGGACAACTGGTGGCGGACCTCTACCAGAGCCTGCGGCGCATGGCCCATCGGCAATTGCGCGGAGAGCATGCCGGACACAGTCTCAACACCACGGCGCTGGTGCACGAAGCCTGGCTCAAGCTGGCGGCAAGCTATCCTGATCTGCGCTTTGCCGATGAGCGCGAATTCCTGGCGCTGTCCGGACATCTGATGCGCCGGGTGCTCACCGATCATGCCCGCCGGTCGCATCAGCTCAAGCGCGGGGGCGATCAGGTGCGAGTGACGACCTTCAACCAGGGCCTGGACGCGCCTTCGGTGGACGTTGAAGCCGAGGAACTGCTCGCGCTCGATCTGGCGCTCACGCGTCTGCAGGAACTGGATCGGCGCCAGGTTCAGGTGGTGGAGTTGCGCTATTTCGCGGGTTTTTCCATCGAGGAGACAGCGCAACTGCTGGACCTGTCGGCGGCAACCGTCAAGCGCGAATGGGCCATGGCCAGAGCCTGGCTGCGCAACAGCTTGCGAGAGGACGCGTGAATCCCGAGCAGTGGTCCCGGGCCAAGGCGCTGTTCGGCACGCTGATCGAGCGTGATCCCTCGCAATGGTCGGAGCTGCTGTCGGGCGAACGCGACCCGGCGATCGCCGCGGAAGTCGAGCGCCTGCTGGCCGCCCATGCCACCGGCGCCGACTTCCTTGAGGTGTCGCCAGCCACCTCGGCGCCGGAAAACGATCCTCTGCTGGGACAATCGCTGGGGCCCTTCCTGATCGAGTCCCTGCTTGGTGAAGGCGGCGGCGGTCGGGTCTATCTGGCGCAACGCGAGGACATCGGCGGGCAGGTCGCGTTGAAAGTCCTGCGAGCGCGATTTGCCAGTAGCGAAGCCCGCCGGCGGTTTCAGGCCGAACAATCCATCCTCGCCCGCCTTGATCATCCCAATATTGCCCGTCTGCTGCAGGTCGGCATCACCGATGACGGCACGCCCTGGTTGGCCATGGAGTACGTCGAAGGACGGCCATTTGCCGAGGCCATGGCGGCCTTGCCCATCCGCGACCGGGTGCGCCTGATCATCAAGCTGCTGGCTGCGGTCGACTACGCCCACCGACAACTGGTGGTCCATCGCGACATCAAGCCCGGCAATATTCTGGTCGATGCACGAGGGGAACCGCGCCTGCTGGACTTCGGCATCGCCAAGCGTCTGGACGATGCCACCCATACCCAGGCCGAATTTCAGCCGCGCACGCCGGCCTATGCCTCACCCGAACAGATCAGCGGTGAGCCGATCAGCGTAGCCAGCGATGTCTACACCATGGGCGTGCTGCTCTACGAAGCCCTGAGTGGCCATCATCCGTGGGTGGACTCGGGCAAGAAGCTGGACGATGCCATCCTGGCCAGCGAGGCAGTGCTGCCATCAAGCTGGCTCAAGGGCCCGGAACGGCGGCAATTGCAGGGTGATCTGGACGCTATCGTGCTGCAGGCCATGCGCCGCCAGCCGCAGGCGCGCTACCCCAGCGCCGCGGCCATGGCCGAGGATCTGCAGTGCCATCTCGATCACCGACCGGTGCAGGCGCAGAAGCAGACCTGGAGGTATCGCTCGCAGCGCTTCCTGCTGCGCAATCACCGGATGGTGGCGGCTGCCGCACTGCTGGCCGTACTGCTGGGAGTGGCGCTGGTGCGCGAGCACCGCCTGCAGGCGGCAGCCGCCCTGGAAGCGCAGAAGGCCAATCAGGTCGCCGAATTCATGCTCGACGTCTTCGCTGCCGGTGACGCGCTGGGTACCGGTTTCACGATCGACAAGGAATCCACGGTGCTCGACCTGATGGCGCGCGGCGTGACCCGACTGGAGTCCTTGCAATCGGCGCCGCTGGTGCGTGCCGATCTCGCCCAGAAGATGGGCCAGGTGTATTGGGGATATTCCGAATACGGTGCGGCGGAGAACTTGTTCAAGCTGGCGCTGACCCTGCGCAAGGCCGAATTGGGCGCCAGCGACCAGACCGCCGAGAGCTACCTGATGCTGGGGAGAGTCTACGAACGCACCGGTCGTTACGACGAGATGATCGTGGCGATGCAGACCTCTTACGACATGCGCTTGCAGGCGCTGGGGCCGGACGATCCCAGGACCATCCACAGCCTGCACCGCGTCGGGGCGGCCTATTACCAGCTCCAGGATCTGCCGCGCGCCAATGCCATCGCGCTGCAGGCGATCGAGGCCTGGCGCGAACATCTGCCGGAAAACAGCCTGGAGATGGCCAATTCCTACACCATTCACGCGCTCAGCGAGCTGCGCATGGGGGGATTCGAGCAGGCGCTGCAAGCCATCGACGAGGCCCTGATCCTGCGCCGGTCGGTACTGCCCGATGAGCACAGTCTGATTGCCGAAGGCTTGACCAATCGCGCGAGGTGCCTGCATGCGCTCGGTCGCAACGACGAGGCCATCGCCAGTCTGCGGCAGTCGATGGCCATCAACGAGCGCATCTTCACCGGGGATCACTGGGATCGGGTGCTACTGTACGAGAAGCTGGTCGCGTATCTGGTGGCCCGCGGAGACCTGGCCGAGGCCGAACAAATCGTCGACAAGGCGCTGGCGATGGCTGGCCGGCTGCACCAGCGCACGCCGAATCCCGAACTGGTCGATCTGGCCAGGCAGGCCAGGATCACGGTGCTGCGAGCCCAGGGACAGTGGCAGCAGGCACTGGAACTGGCCCGTGAGGTGCTGCAGTCGCGCCTGCGGACGCTGCCGCCGCTGCACAGCAATATGCTGACCACACGCAGCGTGCTGGCCGACTTGCTGCGCTGCAGCGGCGAGACCGAGCAGGGGCAGGCCGAGTTGGCCCTGACGCTGGAAGCCTGGCGTCAGCGACCGATGGTCTATGTGCCGGAGCTCGACAAGACCATGCGCGGCTTTGCCGAGGACGGACACTGCGCCTGGTTGAGCACGGCCTGGCCAGAGGCGATACCGCCACGGATGGCGGCGGCGCTCGCCCGCGATCGGCGGCTCTGTGGAGCCCAGGGGTAGGCAAGCCAATGCCAACTCGCCTTGATGGGAGCCCCGCTGGCCCCTGACGGTGCGCTGGTTCGCGTATCAAACCGGGGGCAGGGGACCCACGTCGCGGCACTGTCAGATCATGGTTCGTGATTGGGCGCCGGTCCCTTCCCCTTTGCCCACGCCTGCATCCGCCCGCTTTGCGGCCCACGCGCATGCGCGCGAGGCGGCGTGTTACAATCCCGGGCTTGCTGCGCGGTGGATTTGCGTTGCCGGCCGCAGGCCTGAAGGCAACGGGAACCATCGGCAAACGCCGCTCAAAATCACCGGAGTGTGAGCATGGCTGATCTGGCCAAAGAGATCCTGCGCGTCAACATCGAAGACGAGATGCGGCAGTCCTATCTGGACTACGCGATGAGCGTCATTGTCGGGCGTGCGCTGCCCGATGTCCGTGATGGCCTGAAGCCGGTGCATCGGCGCGTGCTGTACGCGATGAAGGAACTCGGCAACGACTACAACAAGCCCTACAAGAAATCGGCCCGCGTGGTCGGTGACGTCATCGGTAAATACCATCCGCATGGCGACACCGCCGTTTACGACACCATGGTGCGCATGGCCCAGCCCTTCTCGCTGCGCTACATGCTGATCGATGGTCAGGGCAACTTTGGTTCGGTCGACGGTGATCCGCCGGCCGCGATGCGTTACACCGAAGTGCGATTGACGCGTCTGGCGCATGCGCTGATGCGTGACATCGACAAGGATACGGTCGATTTCCAGCCCAATTACGACGACAAGGAGCTGGAACCAACGGTGATGCCTACCGTGGTTCCGAACCTGCTGATCAACGGTTCTTCGGGCATTGCGGTGGGCATGGCCACCAATATCCCGCCGCACAATCTGACCGAGGTGATCAATGCGCTGATCGCGCTGATCGCCGAGCCTGACCTCAGCATCGAAGATCTGATGCAACACATTTCGGGGCCGGACTTTCCGACCGCGGGCATCATCAACGGCTCCTACGGCATCCGCGAGGCCTACCGTACCGGCCGCGGCCGCATTCTGGTGCGCGGCAAGGCCGACATCGAAACCGAGGGCAATCGCGAAGCGATCATCATCACCGAGCTGCCCTATCAGGTGAACAAGGCGCGGCTGATCGAGAAGATCGCCGAGCTGGCCAAGGCCAAGGAAATCGAGGGCATCGCCCCCGATGGCCTGCGCGACGAGTCCGACAAGGACGGCATGCGCGTGGTCATCGAGGTCAAGCGCGGCGAGAACGCCGAGGTGCTGCTGAACAAGCTGTACAAGCAGACCCAGCTGGAGACGGTGTTCGGCATCAATGTCGTGGCCCTGGTGGGCGGACAGCCGAAGACGCTGAATCTGAAGGAAATCCTCGACGCCTTCCTGCGCCATCGCCGGGAAGTGGTGACCCGCCGGACGATCTTCGATCTGCGCAAGGCGCGTTCGCGTGCCCACGTGCTCGAAGGTCTGACCGTGGCGCTGGCCAACATCGACGAGATGATCGAGCTGATCAAGTCGAGCAAGGATGCCCACGAGGCCCGCGAGCGCATGCTGGCCAAGCGCTGGGAACCGGGTCTGGTGCGGGCGCTGCTGGCATCGGCGGGTGCCGATCGCTCGCGCCCGGAGGATCTGTCGCCGGAAGAGGGTCTGTTCGAAGACGGCTATCAGCTGTCGGAGATCCAGGCCAAGGAAATCCTGGAGATGCGCCTGCAGCGCCTCACCGGTTTGGAGCAGGAAAAGCTCACCGATGAGTACCGCACCATCCTGGCCGCCATCACCGAGTTGTTCCGCATCCTCGAAGAACCGGGTCGGTTGATGGAAGTGATCCAGGAAGAGCTGGTAGCGATCCGTGACGAGTTCGGCGACGAGCGCCGCACCCGCATCGAGCATTCGCAGTCCGACCTCGACATCCTTGACCTGATTCCGCCCGAGGATGTGGTGGTCACGCTGTCGCATTCGGGCTACATCAAGCGCCAACCGCTGACGGTGTATCGCTCGCAGCGGCGCGGCGGTCGGGGCAAGTCGGCCACGGCGCTGAAAGACGAGGATTTCATCGAGCGGCTGTGGATTGCCAACACCCACGACACGCTGCTGGCCTTCACTGGCCATGGCCGGGTGTTCAAGTTGCCGGTGTATCAGGTGCCCGAAGCCAGTGCCGGCTCGCGTGGTCGGCCGATCGTCAACATGCTGCCGCTGGAAGCCGGTGAGAAGATCCAGGCAGTGCTGCCGATCCATGAATTCGCCGATAACCTCTATGTGTTCTTTGCCACCCGTCAGGGTGTGTGCAAGAAGACCACCCTCAGCGATTTTGCCAATGTGCGTGCCAATGGCATTCGCGCGGTCGAACTCGATGACGGCGATGGTCTGGTCTCCGTGGCCCTGACCGACGGCAGCCGCGACATCATGCTCTTCGGCAGCCATGGCAAGGCCGTGCGCTTCTCCGAGGACGAGGTGCGCTCGATGGGTCGAACGGCCCGTGGCGTGCGCGGGATGCGCTTCGGCGAGAGCGCCGGCGAGGACGCTCGCGTTGTGGCCATGATCATGGTCGACGGGGATGGCGACATCCTGACCGCCACCGCGCGCGGTTACGGCAAGCGCACGGCGGTGGCCGAATTCCCCACCAAGGGCCGCGGCACCCAGGGCGTGATTGCCATCCAGACCAGTGAGCGTAATGGCGAACTGGTCGGAGCCATTCAACTCACCGATGCCCACGATGTGATGCTGATTTCCGATCAGGGCACTCTGGTGCGCACGCGGGCCTCGGAGATCTCCCAGGTGGGTCGCAATACCCAGGGCGTGACCCTGATCCGCTTGCCGGAAGACGAGACTCTGGTGGGTCTGGAGCGTCTGGATGCGCTAGCCGAAGACGATGAGGATCAGGTCGACACCGGCACCGCGGGTGATTCAGGTGCGACCAACGCGGCTCCCGATGCGCCCCCGGGCAGCGATCCGGAAGCGCCGCCCTCGGCCTGAGCCAGGACTGGCCGCGCGCTCGCGCGGCCGTCTCGGCGTTTGCCTTTGTCGTGGAGCTCCTGGTCACGTAGTCCGCCCGTGCGGACAACGTGATACACCTCAATGGGGTCTTCGGCTTGCGTTGGCGCGGCCTTCACGTGCGCTCCTGAAAACTTCACATCCGCGATGACCGGGCCCCTCTGGCAGTGTGCAATGCACTGCGATGTCGGCATCGAGTGACTCCCATCACCGAATCCGACCCTTGAGGACGCTATGGATGCGCTTTCCTTGTTCCTGTTGAATGATTTTCTGGGCCAGGCCACCTGGCTGTGGCTGGTGTTCCTGACCATCGTCGTCGGCCTGCTGGCTTTCGATCTTGGCGTGTTGCACAAGGATCAGCGTGAAATCGAGGTGGGTGAGAGCCTGTGGTTGTCGGCGGGCTACATCAGCGTAGCCCTGATCTTCGGTGCCTGGATCTGGTCGCATCTGGGCGCAACTGCGGGAATGGCCTACTACACCGGCTTTCTGATCGAAAAATCGCTGTCGATGGACAATGTCTTCGTCATTGCCCTGATCTTCAGCTACTTCGCCATTCCCCGGAAATACCAGCATCGGGTGCTGTTCTGGGGCATCCTCGGGGTGATCGTGTTGCGCGCGCTGATGATCGGCCTCGGCGCTGCACTGGTCAGCGAGTTCAGTTGGGTGCTGTATCTGTTCGGTGCCTTCCTGATTGCCACCGGCATCAAGATGCTGATCGTGGCCGACAACATGCCCGACATCGAGAACAACCCGATCCTCAAGTTCCTGCGTCGTCGTTTGCGGGTGACCGAGCAGTTGCATGGTCAGGATTTCGTGGTCCACAAGCCCGATCCCGTCACCGGTGCGCCGGTGCGCTACGCCACGCCGCTGCTGCTGGCGCTGATGTTGATCGAACTGGCCGATCTGGTGTTTGCCGTCGATTCGATCCCCGCGATCTTTGCGATCACCCAGGATCCTTTCATTGTCTACACCTCCAACATCTTCGCCATTCTGGGGCTGCGCGCGCTGTACTTTGCGCTGGCGGCGATGATCCACCGCTTCCATTACCTCAAATACGCGCTGGCGCTGGTGCTGGTCTTCATCGGCAGCAAGATCTTCCTGGTCAACATCATCGGCAAGACGCCGGCCTGGATCTCGCTGTCGGTGACCATCGGTCTGCTGGCCGCCGGCGTGGGTTACTCGCTGTATCGCACGCGTGGCCAGAACACGCCTGCCGCGGCGCATTGATGTTTGCGAGTGGCTTGCCCTGAAAGTAGGTCACGTTGACCGCAAAGCGGTCTACGTGACAACAGAGAGACCAGGTTGCGCGGGCCCCTGCGGGCCTGCGTGACCCGATACTCAGTCGGCTGTATCCGTCGCCTCGACGGCCACCGGCACGGCGGTCGCCTTGGCTGACTTCTTGCGCGGAGCCTTGGTGGTTGTGGCCTTGGGCGCCGGTTTGACAGCCGCCTTCCTGGCTGCTGCTTTCGGCTTGCCGGCTCTGCCTGTCGTCGCCTTGGGCTCGGCGGCCTTGCGCTTCGCGGTCTTGGGCTTGGGCGCTTCGGTAGTCGCCGCTGCCGGCGCCGCCGATGCCTTCGGTTTGCCGGTCACTTTCCCGGGTCTTGCTGCATCCGATTTCTCGTCGACTGAAGTCGCCGGCTCGGCCTTGCTGGCAGCCTTGCTGCCGCGCTTGGGCGCAGGCTGGGTCACCTTCGCAAGCGTCGCCGTCGCCGCAGCCTTCTTCGCCCGGGATTTGCGCACCGGCGCCGGTTTTTGCGAGGCACCGAGCAGCAGTGTTTCCAGCTCTTCCAGGGCCTTGCCGGTGTAGGTGGCCAGCCGCTGCATGTGCGGCAGGGTGTCGCGGCAGCCGGTAAAGCCAAAGGCCAGATTGCCGGCATAGCTCTGGCAGGTGATGTTCAGCGCCTGCCCGTGGGTCACCAGTGATACCGGATACGCGGCCTCCAGACGGGCGCCGCGGTAGTACAGCGGCTTGTCGGGGCCGGGGACGTTGGAGATCGTGATGTTGAACATCGGCCTGGTGCGTCCGCCGACGCCGCTCAGCAGCGACAGCATGTACGGCGCCATCAGCAGCATGGTGTATTGCGTCATGGCCTTCTTCGGCAGGCTTTGCACATGGTTCTTGGCCCGCCGGGTGGACGCGGTGATGGCCTCCAGGCGCTCGCGCGGATCGTCGATGTCGGTGCCGAGGGTGGAGATGATGAAGGTGATGGCGTTGCCCATGCCCTCGTCGTCCTTGGGCCGAACCGAGACCGGAATACCCGCGGTCAGCGGCTTGTCCGGCAGTTCGCCCAGTTCCACCAGGAAGCGCCGCAGCGCGCTGCCGCACAGGGCCAGCACCACATCGTTGACGGTGGCGCCGCCAGCATCGGCGAGCTTCTTCAGGCGTGCCAGTTCAAAGCGTTGAGTGGCAAAGCGCCGGGCGCCGTGGATGCGGCCATTGATGATCGAGGTCGGGGTGTCGAAGGGAACCTGCAGGGTCTCTTCCTTGTTGCGCAAGGCACCGATCATCGAACCGAAGGCGCGGGCAATATCGGGCAGTGATCCGACCTGATCCCGAACCATGTCGGCCACGCCGGCGATGACCTGGGCCGGCGTCGGTGCCGGCTTGCGCCCGCGCCGACCGCCGCGCTGGGCTGGCGCGCCTGCTGCCCAGAAGGCCGGCAACTTGCGGCTGGATTTCTCGTCGCCGGTCATGGCCCGTTCCAGCAACTTGATGCCGCCGATGCCATCGACCAGCGAATGATGCATCTTCACGTACAGGGCGAATTCGTTGTTGGCCAGGCCCTCGATCAGGTTGCATTCCCAGGGCGGCCGGGTCAGGTCCAATGGCTGGCTGTGCAGGCGCGCGATCAGCTGCCCGAGTTCGCGCTCGCCGCCGGGCTTGGGCAGCGCCGAATGGCGCACGTGGTGTTCGAGATCGATATCGCTCTCGATTTCCCAGGCAGGCATCAGCCCCTTGAGGCTGGTAGCGCGCAGGCGCTGATTCCACGGCGCCGTGAACTTGCGCGAACTGCGGAAATCGGCCATCAGCTTGCGCAGATAATCCGGCGCTGCGTCTGCCGGCAGTGAGAAGCGCAACAAGCCGCCGACGTGCATCGGCGTGTCGCGCGATTCCACCATCAACCAGGAAGCGTCGAGCGGATTCAGCGTCTTGATGGTCATCGGCAGATTCCAGCGTGAGAGTCGTCGACTAGCATGCTATCGATCGGCTGTGGATGCCAGCCCGGGTAGGATGGTTGTCGGTTGTCGGTTGTCGGTTGTCGGTTGTCGGTTGTCGGTTGTCGGTTGTGGTTTGTGGTTTGTGGTTTGTGGTTTGTGGTTTGTGGGAGCGGACTCTGTCCGCGATGGCTGTGGATAGCGATAACGCCACCAGCCGGTTCACGCGGAGACTCGGAGAAAAGCAGGAGCCGGCTTTGGTAGGTACAGACTTGTCTGGACGCTCTTGTGTCGGACTGCGATCGCCTCCAGCCTTATCGCCGTTTGCTGGCCTCACGGGCTGACGCGTGAGCACTTGCAACCAGATCAGTCGGCAAACGTAACCGGGCTATGCTCGGTCGGCCCACTTCCATGCGAGTCATGTCGTAAAGAAGCCATCGGGTTTCCTTGCCGATCGTGATATCGGACCACGGTATACGCAGTGCCGAGTGTCCGACCCTGAAAATCCACATGACATCCAGGTACAGATAGCGATCGTTGTGCGCCACGCGCAGCACATGGTTGTACCCAGCCCAACCCACCATGCCGCTGACACCACTCCGCGCCGAGTCGGGAATCGGGCGCGGCACCGCATAGGCCTGTGCCAGCCGCCGCCAGCCGCTGGCCAGCGCCACGATCCAGATGGTGGCGCACCAGAATCCGACAAAGGCGATGGGCGCCAGTATCAGGATCAGCGTTGTCAGCTTGGTTTCGTCCACGGCCCTGTTTCCGGGGGAGGTGAACCGATGGTAGCGCAGGGGCGATCGAAAAAGGCGTGCAGCCATCCACGGGCGCTTTCAAGGCGTGGCAATCGTCTGCCGAGCCGGCTGCTGCGTAGTCCAGGACGCCACCCTGCCTGCAAGCTGGCTACGGAGTTCAGCCAGCCCGGGCGGTATCCGGTCTTGCGCGAAAGACTTCAGGCCCTGGTCGCTGATCAGGGTCAGCAACCTGCTGCGTAGCGACTTGCCCTCTGCATCGGCGATCACGGCGTCGGTCAGCCAGACACTCAGCGAGATCTGTATCACCGGTTGGGTCGCAGAAGCGGACAGCTGTGTCGCCTCATTGATGGTTGATCTGGCTTGATCCAGTCGGTTCTGGCGCAGGTAGGCGTATGCGAGAAAGCGCTTGATGTTGGCTTGCACATTGAGGTTGCCTTGAAGGTGCGTGGCGGCGATCTGCCAGCAGGTCTGGGCCAATGCTTCCGCTTCCTGCCAATGTTCCAGGCGTACTTCACATCGCGCCGTGTTCCAGGCCGCGTTGTAGGCGTAACTTCCGTAGGTTTCCAGGTTTTGCACATGGCTGAGGGCTTCATGGCCCTTGGCCGCGCATTCGGCGTAGCGACCCTGCCGGAAGTAGAGCGATCCCCAGGTGTCTGCGATCTCGGTTCTGACATAAGCTGGAATGTCTGCTCGCTGGCTCGCGTCTATGGCCGAAATCACCGCTTGCGCTGCCGTCAGCGTGCTTTCCGCGGCTGACATATCCTGGTCAAAGAGCTGGGCAATGGCCAGATTCATGCTGCCCTGCACCCAGCGCAGACTCTCGCGCCCAGCCAGTCTTTCGGTGGCCGCCAGGGTTCTTTCCGCCAATTGGCGAGCCTGTGGCCTGCGGAAGGTAAGTGCTTTCCCCGTCATCTGCCGCAGGACTTCCAGTTCCAGCACCGGAATCGCGTTGTCTTCGGCGAATTTCAGGGCAACGGCGAAAGTCGCTTCAGTCGCAGCGACATCTCCCCGGCGGTACTCCGCCATGCCCTTGATGAGCATGCTGGCCCCCATGCGTTCCCGGGAAAATGCGCTCTCCATTCGATTGGCATCGATCACGGCAATTGCAGCCTGTTCCGCCCGGGGAATGTCGCCGCCCGAGAAGGCACATTCGGCCTCGACTGAAAGGCGATACAACGCCGGGAAATCCAATGCGGACAGGTCGGAATACTCTGCTGGTGATCGCTCGATCATCGCGAGACAGCGCTTGGTGTCGCCAAGGCTGTAGAAAATGGATGCCAGCGTCGCCTCCAGCATGACCCGATCACCCTTGGCCATGGCCGCATCGTCGACCAGCGCGCTCACCGCGCGATCCATCGCCGCAGCCACGGTCAATGGCTCGGCGTCGGCGGGTGCGGGACTGCTGCTGATGCTGAAGGGGTCGGCCTGGGTCAGGGTCTTGACCAGAAATGACAACACATTGGAAGCACGTTTCTCGTTCTGGACGGCAATGTCCCGCTCTGCCGCGAGCCGTATCGTGAAGAAGACGATCAGGGAAATGATCAGTGTCGAAGCCGCCAGCGCCAGCAAGCTGGTGACCAGATTTCTGGATAGAAAATGGCTTAACGTGCTCCGCAGGTTGCCGCTTTCGGCGAGCAATGGACGCCCATCGATGACCCTGGACAGGTCGGCACGCAAATCGGAAACGGCGCGATAACGATCTTCCGGTGCCTGTTCCGTGGCACGCTTCGCGATCGCCGCCAGATCCCGGGACATCAGCCGGCCTCGTGATTCCCCGGCACTGACATCAGGGAGCAGTTCCAGCAGGATCAGCCCCAACTGATAGATGTCCGACAGTGTCGTGATTTCGCCACCCTGCAACTGTTCGGGACTGGCGTAGCCGGGCGTCATGTGGCGGTCTGGCACGCCTTCACAGGCTGGATTGAAGGCAATGCCGAAGTCCAGCAGTCGCGGGTGGCGATGAGCGTCGACAATGATGTTGGCCGGTTTCAGGTCGCGATGGATGATCAGGCGCGCATGGGCATATTCCACCGCCGAGCAGAGCTCATCGAAGAATCTGAGTTGTTCGCGCCAATCGGTGTGATTCTCCGCGCAATAGCGGTCCAGCGGCGTACCCTCGACATAGCCCATGGCGAACCAGAGGATCTCGTCACTCTCCTGTCCCGCTTCAATGAGGCTGACGATGTAAGGGTGATTGAGTGAAGCCACGACTTCCATTTCGCGCTGGAAGCGCTCATGCGCGATGGACGCCTTGCGCACCACCTTGATGGCGGCATGCTGCTCAATTTCGGAATCCTTGCGGACGGCACGGAACACGGTGCCGGAGCCGCCGGAGCCGATGCGTTCGAGCAGTGACCAGGAGCCGAGCCGGGTTCCCGCCGGAAGTTCGACGGCATCGGCAGACTTGTTCAGGAGATCGCTGAACAAGCGGCCGCCAAGTGCACCGCCTGTTTCGAAACTGAACCGGAATTTGCCGTCCACGGTGTCGGATTCCAGAAGTGCGCAATGGGCAAAGACCAAGCCTGCCGAGACAACTCCCCGGTGAGACTGATCATGGACCCATTATCGGCAAGCTTTTGCCGCCATTGATATCGGATTTGGCCAGATGGATGCGACGGCGCACTTGGGGGGATCGTCGGCAACGATGGGTTAGCCCGCATTTCTCACACCTGCGCGTGCAGATGCCGCGATTCCGTTGTGGCGCAAGGCGAATCGGTGGCCACACAGCAATGCCAGAGCGTACGGCTGCATCTGCCCGCTTTGCGGCCCTCGCGCGTTCTTTGCGACGATCGCGGCGTTGCTCCTCCTCGCCATGGAATCACCATGTCTCGTCGTCGCGCCTTGCGCTAGTCGCAAAGCCCTGCGCGATCTTCCGCAACAGGTGTGAGAAATGCGGGTTAGGACCATTTTTCTGCATGCTGGTGCGCGTTACCGCCGCTCTTTGTCAGTTCCCGGATCGGATTTGATCCGGATAAATTGATTGGCGCCGTGCTGACGGCGATCGGCATTGAGGGTGATCCGGACGACCTCTGCGAGTGCGCAGTTCCGGCCAACGCCCGTCACGTAGTCGCTGCGCGACAACGTGACCTACGAAGGCAGGGGAACCGGGCGTCGCTTTTCTCTCCTTTCTTTTCCCCTTTCCCCTTTCTCCGCTTCTAGATCACATCCCAGGGATAGGCGCCGTTGTCGAGAATGAAACCGGCCAATGCATCGCGATCCTCGTCTTCGTTCTTCGCCATGCCGCGCACATTGCCGGCCATGCGGCGCTTGGCTTGCTGGGCGAAAGTGGCGGCGATGGTCACGGCCTGCTGGCCGTTCCTGGCGTCACTCTTGCTCAGGGCATCGGCGCGCGCCAGGGTGCACAGGCCGACGAAAAGGTCGATGGCGACGTCACCCACGCGCTTGAGCTGATATTGCTCGTCGGCGATCTTCTTGCCGTGCATGCGCAACAGCATGTCGCCGGCCTTGGACAGTTCGACCACATATTTCTCGTAGATCTCGGCGGCAGGCTTCAGGCGCGGGTCGAGCTTGGACAGGATCTTGTCGTTGCCGAAGCCGGTGCTCTCGCGCAGGCGCTTGCTGGCGTACCCGGAGAGCACGCCAAAGCCCTTGATCGGGTTGTTGAAGATGTCGCCGACGGCGCTCTTCAGCTCCGACAGGGACGAGCCGACGTCCTTGAGACCGGACAGGGCAACGTATAGCCGCAGGATCTCGTTGGTGCCTTCGAAGATCGACAGGATGCGGCTGTCGCGGGTGACCTGCTCGTAGGGGAACTCCTTCATGAAGCCGTTGCCGGCGGCGATCTGCAGGGCCTCGTAGGCGCTGCGCTGGATGGCTTCGGAGGCGAAGACCTTGCTGATCGCCGCCTCGACCGAATAGTCATCGCAGCCCGAATCGATGTAATGAGCCACCATCCAAACCGCGCTCTCGGCGGCGAAGCAATCGATGGTCATCTGCGCAATCTTCTCGCGCACCAGGCCGAATTCGGCGATGGCCTTGCCGAACTGCTTGCGGTCCTTGGCCTGGGCAGTCGCCAGCTGGATCAGGGTCTTCATGCCACCCACGGCGCCACCACCGAGTCCGGTGCGGCCGTTGTTGAGGATGCCCATGGCCACCTTGAAGCCCTTGCCCTCTTCGCCGAGCATGTTCTCTGCCGGAACCCGTACATCCTGGAAGGCCACAGTGGTGGTTGACGAGGCGCGGATGCCCATCTTGTCCTCGTGCGGGCCGTGGCTGACGCCCGGCCAGTCGGCCTCAACGATGAAGGCCGTCATCTTGCCGTCGGGCGAATCGGTCTTGGCGAACACCGTGTACAGCTGGGCGATGCCGCCGTTGGTGATCCAGATCTTCTCGCCGTTCAGGGTCCAGCTGCCGTCCTCGTTCTTCTTCGCCGTGGTGCGGATCGAGGCCGCGTCCGATCCGGCGCCCGATTCGGTCAGGCAGAAGGCGGCAATCATCTCGCCGCTGGCCAGTCGGGGCAGGTAGCGCGCTTTCTGCTCGTCATTGCCCGACAGCAGGATTCCCTTCATGCCGATCGAGGAGTGCGCGCCGATGGTCAGCGACACCGAGCTGTCGTGGCGGCTGGTTTGCGAGAGCACCCGGGCATAGGCGGCGTTCGACAGCGCCATTCCGCCATGTTCCTCGGGAATGATCAGGCCGAACAGCCCCATGTCGCGCAGGCTCTGGATGAATTCGGCCGGCTGATGCGCGTCCTTGTCCCACTGCTTGAGATCAGCATGCTGCGGCGACAGGAAGTCGTCGATGGAATCGGCCATCATCCCCAGCAGTTCCCGATCGCGCTCGCGCATCTGCGGATACGGGAACAGGTTCTCTTCCAGAATCTCCCCGAAAAACAGGTTCTTGGCCGCGCTCTCGTGGGTCAGCAGAGTGCTTGCTGCAGCGACAGGCTGCTCGGTGGTCTCGTTCATGACACGGCTCCCTCGGAACGCTGGTTATGCCTCCGAGTGTCTCCGGTCTCGGGCGAGTGAGCAAGCAGGACTGAGTGAAGATTCAGCACGGTGGTGACACTGAGGTAGGGCAGAACCCGCCTGCCGTGGATCTACACGAGCGATATCGTCCGAAGGCGGATTCCGCCGATGTGCTTCTGGATTGCTTCCCCCCGGATCAAGTCCGGGGTCGCAATGACGCCGCTTCAACGTCACCGCGCAGGCCAAGCCGCGGCCGCCGGCGCGAACAACCCTGGCGCACATCCCGATCCGCCGCGCGCCGGAGCCGCGCTACCTCACACGCTGGTTCATGGCCTGTCCGCAGTGTCGGGCTGAAACAGGTGGCTCTCCATGAACCCATACCGTAAGTTGTTGATTTGCTGTTGTAGGTCATGTTGCTCGCGTAGCGAGCTACGTGACGCAACTCGATGTCACGTAGTCCGCTGACGCGGACAACATGACCTACGACGGCGGGTTCATGGCCCATGGGCAGTTTCGGGCCGAAACTGGTGGCTCGCAATGACGCCCTGTTTCATGGCCCAACCCTGCGCATCGGCCTGCGCACCTACTGCCAGCTCAGCCAGCCGCGCCGGGTGAGCTCAACCACGCTGGCCCGATCAGCCTCGTCCAGACCGGCGAAGCAGGCCTGATCGATCTGGCAGTTCAGCGCGGTGCACAGGCGCGCCAGTTCGAGCGTGACCGGGATCGATTCGCCATTGCCGTGCAGCGTGGCGCCACCACGACCGGCGGCGTCGGTGGTGAAGTTCAGACGCACGCTGGAGGCCGGCACCAGTACACCTTCTCGTTCCAGGCGGCCGCTGATCTGCGCAGGACTGATGCGGCGCGGCCTCGGCCGTTCCGCGGCCCGATACAGGCTGAGAAAGCGTCCGAACCAGTCGCCGAGCGCAGCGTCGTCGAGCTTCATGGCCTGGCTCAGCGTCTGCCTGAGCCGGGTGAGCGCGGCATGGTCGATGGCGCCTGGGTCCTGAGTAGGCGCCAGATCCGGATCTGCGTAACGCAGTTCCTCGTCCAGCTTGAGGGCCTGCTCGGCAGCAAAGCCGGCGAGCAGTTCGCCGGCGCTGGGTGCGCGCATGCCGATCGAAAAGGTCAGGCAGTCGTTCTCGGCTTCGCCGAAATGGGGAACGCCCGGCGGCAGATAGAGCATGTCTCCGGGATCCAGCAGCCACTCGTGGCTGGCCTCGAACTGCTGCAACAGTCGGATGGGCGCATCGTCGCGAAAGGCCAGGGATGGATTCGGGCGGGCGTCGATCTGCCAGCGCCGCTGGCCCATGCCCTGCAGCAGAAACACATCGTACTGATCGACATGGGCACCGACCGATCCGCCGGGTGCCGCATAGCTGACCATGATGTCATCGACACGCCAGCGCGGCAGGAAGTCGACCAGGCGCAGCAGTGCGCGGACTTCCGGATCCCAGCGATCCATGTCCTGCACCAGCAGGGTCCAGTCGCGCTTGGGCAGCTTGGCGAAGCGGGCCTCGGCGAACGGGCCGTTTTCCAGATGCCAGCGATCGCGTTTGCGATCGAAGCGAACGATGCGACCAAGGGTGCCGTCGATGCAGGCGAGGCCCGCCAGATCATCAGGTGTCAACGGGCTGACGAAGTCCGGAATGGCGCCGCGGATCAGCAGCGGTTGCTTCTGCCAGTAGTGACGCAGAAAAGCCGCCACCGGCATTCCCAGTGCATGCCGTGCGCTGGCGCGCACCTCGATGTCCGGCGCGCTGGTGCTCATGTGCGGCGAGCCAGCGTGGCCGCCAGGCCGATATAGCTGCCAGGGGTCAGATCCAGCAGCCGCTGTTTGGCGTCGGCGGGCAACTCCAGGCCTTCAATGAATTCGCGCATGGCCTGTGCCTCGATGCGATTGCCTCGGGTCAGCGCCTTCAGCTGTTCATAGGGCTGCGGCAAGCCATAGCGGCGCATCACGGTCTGCACCGCCTCGGCCAGGACTTCCCAGGCGCCGTCCAGATCAGCGGCGACGCGGTCTGCGTCAGGACGGAGCTTGCCCAGACCGCGTTCGAGCGAGCGCAAGCCGATCAGCAGATAGCCAAAGGCACTGCCGAGGCTGCGCATGACTGTCGAATCGGTGAGGTCGCGCTGGAAACGGCTGATCGGCAGCTTCTCGGAAAAGTGACCGAACAGCGCATTGGCCAGTCCGAAATTGCCTTCGGCATTTTCGAAGTCTATCGGATTGACCTTGTGCGGCATGGTTGAGGAACCCACTTCGCCCTCGACCTGGGCCTGGCGGAAATAGCCGACCGAGATATAGCCCCAGATATCCCGGCAGAGATCGATCAGCACGGTGCCCAGCCGACTGCAGATGTCGCACAGTTCGGCAACGAAATCGTGCGGCTCGATCTGGGTGGTGTGCTCATTCCAGACCAGGCCCAGCGACTCGACGAAGGCCCGCGACAGGGCCGGCCAGTCGACTTCCGGATAGGCGATGAGATGAGCGTTGAAATTGCCCACCGCGCCATTGATCTTGCCCATCAGCGGCTGCGCTTCCAGTTGCCGGAACTGGCGTTCGATGCGTGCGATGACGTTGCGGATTTCCTTGCCCATGGTGGTCGGCGAGGCGGTCTGGCCGTGGGTGCGCGACAGCATCGGCAACTCGGCGGTGTCCTGGGCAACGGTTCGAAGTCCGCCGAGCACGCGCGTCAACGCCGACACCAGCACGGTCTCGCGCACATCCTTGAGCATCAGCGCGTAGGCCAGATTGTTGATGTCCTCGCTGGTGCAGGCAAAGTGCACGAACTCGGCCACCGCCTTGAGTTCGCCATGCTGCTGCAACTGGCGCTTGATCCAGTACTCCACGGCCTTGACGTCATGGGCGGTGCTGGCCTCGATGGCCTTGACCTCGCCGGCCTTGGCAGCATCGAAGTTTTCGCCGAGTTCGCGCAGGAAACTGATCGCAGCTGTCGACAGTGGCGGAACTTCGGCGATCGCCGGCTCGGCCGCCAGCGCCTCCAGCCAGCGCAGCTCGACCAGCACCCGTCGACGAATCAGACCGGCTTCGCTGAAGATCGGACGCAGGGACTCGGTTTGGCGCTGGTAGCGGCCGTCCAGCGGGGAAAGCGCAGTCAGAGCAGTCATCGGGAATCCGGAAGGCAGGCACAGAGGGCCAGCATGATAGGGGGTTTGCCAAGCGCTTGTGGGTTGCCGTGGCAGAGCCGCGCTGTTGCAGGTCCAGACTGGTCTGGACGCTCTCCTTGCACGGGGAAGAGAAGCTGATGTAGGTCCAGACTGGTCTGGACGCTCTTCTTGTACGAGGAAGAGAAGCGTCCAGACCAGTCTGGACCTACGAAGCCCGTAGCCTTTCCCGTCCCCCGTCCCCCGTCCCCCGTCCCCCGTCCCCCGTCCCCCGTCCCCCGTCCCCCGTCCCCCGTGCACCGCTGCCTCACTGCACTCCGGGGAAACTGTCCACGTACTTGATCGTGAAGTCGGGGAAGGAATCGACGAACTGGATGGTGAAGTCGGGAAAGCTCTCCACCATCTTCCATTTGCCGGGTGCGTCGGGAAAGCTCTCGACCAGCTTGACGTGCAGATCAGCGAAGGACTCGACGATCTTGACCTTGTAGTCGGGAAAGCTGCTGACGACCTTGACCTTGCCATAGAGCCTGCTCAAGTCCGGCTTTTCCGCTCGCGCAGATCGAGGCGCCCCGAGCGCCAGAGCGAGCAGCAGCTGTTGTTGCAGCCAGGAGCGGCGGGTCAACATGGCAGGCCTCCGTGTGCGCCGGATGGTGCAAGCATGCGCCATGCGGGCCGGACGCCGGCTGAAGGCGGGCGCTCTTTCAAGTCCGGAGGTGTCTGGGGGCTCCAGTCGACATCGCGGAGCAGCGAGCTCCGCTGGGTCCAGGCTTGTCTGGACGATCTTTCTGCACGTGGAAGAGCAGCGTCCGCAGAAGTCTGGACCTACCAACGCACTGCGCCCCGTGGATGCTTGCGTTGCCAACCTGCGCCCAGGGACTCGCGTAAGCTACAGCTGAAGCAATGCCCGGATATCCACCGTCAGCCGCGCTGGGTTCAGGCGCGGCTGGCGACACTGCAGTGGTCTGCAACCGAACAGGGCGGCCAGACCTGCTGATGACCCTGCGGGAATCAAGATCATGATGACAGCTGCACGCGGATGGTTTTTGGCCCTGGCGACCCTGTTTTCAGGCGTGGCCTATGCGGATCGTGACTACGATGACGTGTTCAAGTGCGAATCCAAGGATCGGGAGCCCAGCTATTGCCGCACGGAGACACGTGGCGATGTGGTCCTGGTTCGGCAACTCAGCAAGAAGCCCTGCATCGAGGGCAACACCTGGGGCCATGATCGTCGCGGCGTCTGGGTCAGTGGTGGCTGCCGCGCCGAGTTTGCAGTGGTCTCCAGGTACGGGCGCGACCGCGGGTACAACGACGATCGCGCCTACGATCGAGCCCGTGACAACGACCGCGGCTACCAGCGCGACCGCGGCCTGCCCGATCCGAATGATCGCGGCGGACGCGGTGGCAGTCAGCTGGTCAAGTGCGAATCGCGCGATCGCGACTACAACCATTGCAATGTCCGGGTGCGCGGCCGCGTGGAGCTTTCCCGGCAGTTGAGCGATACCCGCTGCGTCTACGGCCAGACCTGGGGCAGCGATCGCGATGGCGTCTGGGTTCGAGGTGGATGTCGCGGCGAATTCGTGGTTTACGACTGATTGGGGCACGTTCAGCAAACATATCGCAAGTCATTGATTTTAGGGCACGAGGGCGAGAGGGCACGAGGGCACGCAAGATCAAGAGCTCGCGGTGAGGCCGCCTTTGCGCGCCCTCGTGCCCTCGCGCCCTTCAAAGTTTGTTGCGCGAACAAGCGCACCGCCCGGGGCGACCGGGACTCCCACAGCGAATGCCGACATCTCGGGCTCCGCCGCGCGGGCGATGCTCAACGCTTGCCTCGCACCAGCACATCGGAAGACGACAGCTTCATGTGGTACTGGAAACGATCCGGGCGATAGCAGGCAATCAGAAAGTCGATCGGTCGGCCGCGCTGGTCGAAAGCCGTGCGGGTGACCTGCAGCAGGGGATCGCCGACCCGCACCACCAGTCGTTGCGCCAGGGTGGTGTCGGCGGCCACGGCGGTCAGCACCTGATCGACACTCTGCAGATGCACGCCGAGCTTGCGGAACAGGTCCAGCCGGCTGTGGGTCTTCAGGGCCTCGTGTTCCATGCCGGTGCCGATCGGGATGGTCCAGCTGGTGTAATGGGCAAATGGCAGGCCTTCGCTGAGACGTACCCGCACCACGCGCTCAACCGCTTGATCGGCGTCCACGCGCAGGGCCTCGGCAACGGCAGCGGGAGGCGTCACCCGGGCAAATTCGATCAGGCGCACCTGGGTCTCGCGACTCATCACCTTGAGGCTGTCGAGCATGTTGTTCAGCGGTGCTCGCAAGACCTTGGGCTCGTACTTGTAGGTGACATGGGTGCCGCGCCCGCGGTGGCGGGAGACATAGCCTTCGGCCTCCAAATCGTCGAGCGCACGTTTGACCGTGATCCGCGAGACATTGAAGAACAAGGCAATGTCCTTCTCGGCGGGAAGAAGAGTGCCCTGGCGCAGATCTCCGCCCTCGATCTTGCGCTTCACCACCAGATAGAGCTGATGGTAGAGCGGGGCAGGTTGATCTGGGCGCAGATTGGCGCGGTCCTCGGCGTTGAACAGGCGCATGGGCGTCGGTCGGAAGCGCTGTGAAACGCCTATAGATATACCATTGCGAGTCCACGGACTGTGTCGGCGTCGTCATGGCACTTGCCAGCCAGATGCGGCAGCATGCGCGTTGGCGGCGCCTTGGCCGTCCCTGCTTCTGAACCCTGACGAGAACCATGTCCCGCGAATTGCTCAAACCCTACGACCGCGTGCGCGCCCTGCGCTTTGATCAGCGTGGTCTGGCCCTGCTCGATCAGCGCATCCTGCCGCAAACCACCAACTGGCTGCAGATGTCCGACGCCGATGCGGTGGCCGATGCCATACGGGCACTGATCGTGCGCGGTGCGCCGGCCATCGGCATTGCGGCGGCCTACGCGCTGGTGCTGACGGCGCGCGTCATCGCCGATCGATCTGAACAAGAGCGCAGGGCTGAGTTTGCAGCCGTCGCTGCACGCCTGCGCGCCGCCCGGCCCACGGCCGTGAATCTGATGTGGGCCATCGATCGCATGCTCGAACGTTGCGGTGCCGATCCGGATCCGGCACGGGTGCTGGCCGAGGCCGAGGCCATCGACGCCGAAGATCTGGCCGCCAATTACCGCATGGCCATGACCGGTGCCGGGTTCATCGGGCAGGGGAGCGGCGTGCTGACCCATTGCAATACCGGCTCGCTGGCCACCGCTGGACTGGGCACCGCGCTGGGCGTGATCCGGGCCGCGTTCGCACAGGGCAAGCTGTCCCAGGTCTACGCCGGCGAAACCCGGCCCTGGCTGCAGGGCGCAAGGCTGACCGTGTGGGAGTTGCTGCAGGACCAGATTCCCGCCTGTCTGATCGGTGACAGCGCCGGTGCCTGGCTGCTGGCGCAGGGCAAGGTGCAATGGGTCATCGTCGGCGCTGACCGCATCTGCGCCAACGGCGATACCGCCAACAAGATCGGCACCCTGTCGCTGGCCGTGGCCGCGCGTCACTTCGGTGCCCGATTCATGGTCGTCGCGCCGACCTCCACGGTTGATTTCGGCACGGCCGACGGTTCCGCCATCCATATCGAGGAACGTGATCCGCGCGAGCTGACCGAATATGCCGGCGTGCGTGTCGCCGCGCCCGGTGTGGCCGCCTGGAATCCAGTCTTCGATGTGACCCCAGCGTCGCTGATCGATGTCATCGTCACCGAACGCGGCGCCGTCGAGCGCCCCGATGCGGAGCGCATGCGGGCCTTGCGCTAGCTCATGGAAACAGCATTTTCGTCCGCAAAGGACGCAAAGGACGCAAAGAAGAGCACGACTCAGATTTGCTCAAAGAGCTTGCGGATTGGAGTCGATACTCACCCCACAACGCTTCTCTTCGCGTCCTTTGCGTTCTTTGCGGACTAGTGATCTTTTCTCGCCTACGAGAAAGTCACAGGCCCCCAACATCCTCGAGCGATCGGATGCGGCGTTGCTCGGCTTCGCTGAAATGCGCGGTCAGATAGGCTGACAGCGCGGCCTCACGGGCGGCGGCCTCGGCGGATTGCCAGCGGGCGCGTTCGCGCTGGTAGGCGGCGACGCGCTGGTCCCACGCGTTGCGTTCGCGGTCGAGCAGTTCCATGCGCGCGGCGGCTTCTTCGCCAAAGCGTTCGCTGCGCAATCGGTAGCGCTCGTCGGGGTTGCTGGAAGAGGTATCGATGGCGTCGGCGTCGGCGATGTCGGCGTCGGTCTTGAGCTGCTGGACATAGGGTTCGCGTGCCGATTCCGGCAGAGCCTGCAGCAGTTCGCGCTCGCGGGCGGCGCGCTCTTCGGGGGTCAATCCGGTTTGCTCTGCCAGATCGCGGCGGTCCAGTGTGTAGCGCTGATAGGCCTCTTCGTCGGCAAAGAAGGCCTCGGCCATATCGGTGCCCAAATGCTGACGCCGCAATTCGCTCAGCGCCGCCAGGCGCTCTCGGAAAGGCAGCTCGTTGAGCCGGTTGGCGGCAGTGTCGACGGCCTTTAGATAGCGCAGATAACGCTCGAACGCGGCCAAGGCCTGAGTCTTGCCTTCGGGCGTGGTCAGTTGATCGAGTCGAGTGGCCAGCAATTGCCTGATCTGGGTGATCGAGAGTTCGCCCACGCTGCTCAGCACCTGATCGAACAGCCGTCGCAAGGACAGGCTTGGGATCAGCTGACCGTTGGCATCCAGGTCCACGCTGCCGTCGATCTCGGTATCCGCCAGCGAAGGGGGTGTGAGAGTCCTGGTGGCCGCTTCAGGGTCTGCCTCGATCTCTTGCGCTGGCGCTTCAGCCGGTCTGGCCTCCGTCATCGAAGCCATT
This sequence comes from Rhodanobacteraceae bacterium, assembly GCA_024234055.1. Taxonomy (NCBI): domain Bacteria; kingdom Pseudomonadati; phylum Pseudomonadota; class Gammaproteobacteria; order Lysobacterales; family Rhodanobacteraceae; species Rhodanobacteraceae bacterium. Next base: position 706,314 of record JACKOW010000002.1, on the reverse strand, counting down.
TCTCCAGGCGGTGCTGGGGAACCGTCGTTGGCATCGACCCACTCGGGCACACTGGAAAAGCGCTGCCACACCAAGGCGGCAGCGATCAGCACGACGAGAACGGCCAGTGGCTTACGCAAGGACATGGCGGCAGGCAGAATCTTCGAATCGCGCGGCCTCGCGCCCATCCCGCGCGAGGCCGCCGATCCGGTGAACTCAGAGTCCGGCGTTCTTCAGTCGATTGGCATGGCTGCGATACACCGAGGCCGGGCTGGACGAGAACAGACCGCGCAGGCCGAAGACCTGATTGACCTCGTCGAGGTGGTTCCAGGGATAGTTGTCACGCAGCACCACGCCCCAATGGCTGGAGCACTTCCCCACCAAGCCGTCGTTCTGCTCCCAGCCAAAGAACAGGCTGCCGGCGCCCAGCAGTGCATCGGAGGCGTCGAAGACGTTGGTGAGCACGCTGGTGCCGCCCATGGAGTAGTAGCGCACGCCGTTGACCACGGCGGCGCCCTGCCCACAGGCACTGGTGGGCTTGCCCTGTGGGTGCTGGTTGTTGAAGGCAGCCGAACCGGCGCTGTTCAGAGACGCCAGCGCGCCAAGCGCGTTCTGCGGATCGTTGTCACCCGAGAGCACTTCGATGAACACGCTGAGCGCATTGACGAAGCCGGCCAGGGTGGCCTCAAGCCAGGAGCCGGGAGGCGCCACCGTCGACAGGCCATCGGCAACCTTGCTGCCGGTGTGCGGCGCGCCGATGCTGGTCATGGAGGCCACCAGATCCGGTCGGACCGAAGCCACATAGCGGACGGTAGGCCCGCCATGGCTATGACCGATCAGATTGAATTTGCTGTGGCCGTACGTGGCGCGGAGCTGATCGAGATAGCGGATCAGCTGTTCGCCACGGACCGCGGAATAATTGCTGGACGAGACATTGGCGACATAGACCTTGGCGCCGCCGGAGCGAAGTTCACCAGGCAGGCCGTAAAAGTAGTCATAGATGCCAAGCAGGCTGTCGAACCCGAGCAGGCCGTGGACCAGCACGATCGGATGACGGGTCTTGGTGTAGGTGTCGGCGGCAAGCGCAGGCAGCGCCAGCCCCACGGTGAAAAGGACAACGGCAATACGGAACAAAGAGCGCAACATGACATTCCTCCCCAGGAATCGCGGCTGACCGGCGCACGTCGGACCTGCCTCCCCAGCAGGTAGCGATAGACTATACGGTAGCGTATGGAGTAAGCAATGGGTCAGGTTGGGTTCATATTGGCGCGCTGGCCCGCATAAGGCTTCGCCAACCCGCGGCGGTGCTGATGATGGCGCCTGTCCGAATCCGCATCAGGAGCGCTGTTGTAGGTCCAGACAAGTCTGGACCTACGGAAGCCTGTTGGCGGCGACCCTCACTGCACCTGGAAATAGCGCAATCCGGTCTCTGCCGAGTACAGCCAGTCCGGCGGCAGGCAGCTGATCAGCAGCAGCCCCAGCAGGTAGTGCGTGAGCAGTATCGGCAGCCAGCTGTGGTGCTGCCGGAAGTGACGGGTCCACCACCAGGCTCCGAGCAGCGTCAGGCACATCAGGGAGAAATTCGGCGCATGCGCCAGCCCGAACAGGCAGGCCGCCACTACCGGTGCCTGGCTTGGCGCCAGCGCTACCAGACGTGGCCAGATGAAGCCGAGCAGCAGGGCTTGCTGCAGCAACACAAACGGCAGGTAGCCGACGATGCGTTGCAGCCCGGGCTTCTGCCAATGGGCAGTCAGCGCCGCCACCAGCAGCAGGGTTGCTGCTGCGAAGAGCAACATTGGTATCGCGGCTTTCCAGGCGGCTCGGGCGCCGAGGAAGGAACTGCCGCGCAGGTGCAGACCGGAGAGCTGAAACAGCAGGGCTGCAGTCAGCCAGGCGCGGCTGTCCGGCGGCGCTTCCTCGCCCAGTCCCAGTCCCAGATTGAGGGCCAGAATGGGCGTCAGGCCGATGATGAGGTCGATCAGCGCCGGTGCTCGGACACTGGCTTGGCGACGCCAGCGCCACCAGAGCGCCAGCAGCGTGTAGGCCAGCACCAGCCCCCAACCCGGAGACCAGCCCAATGGGGGCAGGCGTGATTCTGGCGGGGCTTCGGGCCGGCCGCGCCAGGCCGGCCAGAACAGGGTTTCGGCATCGATCTGCCGGAGCTGGTCGCGCAGCGCAAGATTCTGTTCCGGCCGTGTGCTGACGAGGTCCAGCAATACGCCGATTACGGGTCGCCCCTGACCAGAAACCGGCGCATCCGAGCGCAGGCGTGCAGCCGCATCGGCAGTACCCAGCCATTGGATGCCAGCCGGTTCACCGCTGTGACCAGGGCGGCGAAAAAGCACTTGATCGAGAGCGATCTGCAGGCCCGCAGGGCCGGAGAAATAGAGACGGAACTCGCCCACCAGGCCGCTGCTGCCGCCCCAGGGCTGAGGCGCGCCGCCCGCGTGGGGTCTGAAATCGAGCTGGTCCAGTGACAGCTTCAACGAGTTCCAACCGGGCGCCAGGTCCAGGGTGGCGGTGAGCTGATCAAGGCGGCCTGGCTGGTCAAAGATCAGGTGCAGCCTGGCCGCGGTGCTGCTGCGTACACGGGCATGAAACTGCGTGTAGCGGCCGGCGTTCAGTGCCAGGCCGCGCAGGTTCAGGCGCACATTGGCTTGCCCCGAAGGCAGCGTCGCCGAGTAGATGCCGTCGGCCCAGGTCGAATCCTGCGCACCGTTGACATCGCCTCCGATGAGATCGCGCGCCTGATCGAAATCGAAGGACAGACGACTCTCGCCGCGGTCAATGCGCTGCAAATCACGCAAGCCCTGGGCCACCAGATAGTGGTCGAGTGCCAGACCGGCGAGCAAGAAGGCGCTGGCCACCAGCAGGCCTGCGATCAGACTCGATCGCAGGCCGCGGATCACTCGCGATCGGCCCCGGAAGCCGCGTAGAGGGCGTCGGTCTTGGAAGCGCAGATGAAGTCATTCAGCGACAGGCCGCCGACATCGTGAGTGTTGAAGTGCACGCTGCAGCGGCCGTAGCCGAGCTCCAGATCCGGGTGGTGGTTCTCCGCTTCAGCCATCGCCGCTAGGACGTTGACGAAGGCGACCGCGGTCAGGAAATCAGGGAACTTGAAGTTGCGCACGATCGAATGACCGTCGGCGCTCAGTTCCCAGCGCGGCAGTTCGGCCAGCCATCGATGGGTCTCTGACTTGGGCAATCGGTCAGCCTCGCCCTGACGGGCTTGGCAGTGCATCTTGGCTAGTTCGGTCATGAGGGCTCGCGACTCTTTCGATTCAGGGTGCGGAACTGGCCGCGGTGGCATCATACCGAGTCCTGTCGGAGATCCCTGCTGCGACCGGCGGGGAAGACTGCCAACCGCAATTCGAGTTCTGGAATTTCATGATTGATATCAGCGACAGCGCCCGCGACTACTTTTCCAAACTGCTGGCCCAGCAAAGTGTGCCTGGCCTCGGCATACGACTGCTGGCGATCAAGCCGGGCACGCCGGCCGGCGACTGCAGACTGGAGTTCTGTGAGGCTGCAGAGGTCAGAGGCGATGATTTCGTGGTCGATTGCGATGGCTTTTCGATCTACATCGACAGCGCCAGCGCACCCTTTCTCGACAGTCTCAGCATCAGCTATGAGCAGCAGCGCACCGGTGGTCAGTTGACCATCCGCGCACCCAAGCTCAAGGGCAGCGTGCCCGGTGCCGAAGCCAGTCTGGTCGAGCGCGTGCAGTATGTGCTGGATACCGAGATCAATCCGGGCGTCGCCAGTCATGGCGGCCGCGTCAGCTTGGTCGAGATCAGCCGCGAGGGCGAGGTGGTACTGCGCTTCGGCGGCGGTTGTCACGGCTGCGGTCAGGTCGATGTCACCCTCAAGCACGGTATCGAAAAGACCCTGCGCGAGCGCGTACCCGAGGTCACTGCAGTGCGCGACAGCACCGACCATTCCAGCGGCACGGCGCCGTATTACAAGCGGGATTGAGCTTGCGAGGGCACGAGGGCGGGAGGGCACGAGGGCACGCAAAGCCAACAGCCCGCGTTGCTCCGGCTCCTTCGTGCCCTCTCGCCCTCGTGCCCTCGTATCACCGCCGCTCGTGCGGCCGCGCGAGCGGCCACGGATACATCACCACCGGCGCCGGGCCCCACCAGGGTCCGAAGAAGGGGTCGGAGTGAATCCGGATCTGCTCGATCTCCGGCCGTTCCGGCCACAGCAGCAGAGCATCGACGCTGACCTTGGGCATGCGGTAGCTGTAGTCGCCGATCTGGCGTGTCACTTCGCCGTCGACGCGGCCGGTGATGGTGACTTCACGACCGCTGATGAACACGGCAGGATCAAGGAAACCGCTCTTGCAGGCGCGGAAGCGGCCGATGTCGGCATCGAGATCCAGCGGCCTGGCGCTGGCGTCCAGCGGCATCCCAAGCACTTCCAGGCAGGTTTGCCCCGATTCGGGCAGTACGTCGATGACGCGTCCGCCCCAGCGCACGGCCTGTGAGTTGCCATCGGCCTGTGCCGGTGTCGAGGTCGGGAAATCCCCGCGCAAGGGCTCCGGGATGCTGGCACAGCCGGACAGCAGCACCAGTGTCGAGGAAAGCAGCAGTGAAGTTCTGATCATGGCACCACACTCGATCGGACGGTGTCCAAATTAGCATGCCCAGGCCTAACCGATCACGAACGCCGATCACGGCGCGCACGCCGGAATTCGTCCACGGCCGTACGCAAGGAGGCCGTACTTCCCGGACTGGGCGGCGCATATCGGGCCGCTTCGTAGGCGGCAACCACGCGGCCGATGGCGTCGGCCAATGCCGGCAGGGCTGCTGCCGCCCGCCGGCCCAGGTCGGACGCCCCTTCGTTGGCAGCCGAGTCGATGCCAGCGCTGCGCAACTCCCGCAGAAAACGCCCATAGAGGCGCAAGGCCGGATCGCGGGGCTCCCGCCGCCGTTGCAGCAGGAAAACTACGGTGGTCAGCAGCCCGAACAGGATCAGGCCGCCGCCCATCCAGGCGCTCAGCTGACGCCAGTCTCCAGGATCGATGCCGAGGTCGGCAAAGAAACTCTGTTGACTGAGGCTGTCGAAGCGCACCACCGTCCGGTTCCACCAGGCCTGCAGGGCGTCGGCCCGATTGCGGAGCGCGTTCAGCCAGGGGCTGTCTCCGGCCAGGGTCTGTCCGCCGAAGGCAGCGCCGCTCTGGTCGACCCGCTCGGGGGCAATGGCCGCGGTCGGGTCAACCCGGACCCAGCCCCGACCCTCGATCAGGATTTCGGCCCAGGCATGGGCATCGGAATTGCGGATCAGCCAATAGTCGCCGATATCGTTGTAGCTGCCGCCCAGGTAGCCCGTCACCACCCGCGCCGGCACGCCGGCACTGCGCATCAGCACCACGAAGGCGGCGGCGTAGTGCTCGCAGAAGCCCTCGCGGGTCTCGAACAGGAATTCATCCATGCGATGGGCGCCTACCAAGGGTGGCGGCGTCAGCGAGTAGCCGAAATTCTCGGACTGGATGTACTGCAACGCGCGCTGGGCCAGAGCCAGGCGGTCGTCGCCAAGCTCTTCGCGCCAGCTTTGTGCCAAGGCTGCTGTGCGAGGATTGGAGTTTTCCGGCAGACGCAATCCATCGGTTATCTGGGTCGCCGGGGCTGTGCTGACCGGTACCGGTTGTTCCAGCGCTGACGCTGCTTCATAGGCATAGATGTCGCGAACGGGGCGATCGCGCGTGACCACACCCTCGTAGTTGCGGCTGCTGCCAGAGGGAAATCCGGTGGCGAAGTCCAGCGGAAACAGCCAGCGCCGGTCAGTCGCATCGAGCATGACCTGATAGCGCACATCGCCAGGGCTGCCCGTTTGCGGGCCCCTCACGCGAGCTGATGGGTCGCCCCGTTGGCTCAAATCACTTCGTGTCCAGGTTGTGCCGTCGAATCGCCACAGCACGGGTCCGCGCCAATACATCGATGCCTTGGGCGGTGTGCGGTTGGTGAACGTCACCCGCATCACCGGCGTGTCGTCACCCAGCAATTCGGTGATGTCGCCCGGCGACATGCTGTCGGAAATTCCGGTACGCGCGCTGCTGCGGTCGTCGCGCGTGCCCCAGAGTGGCTCGCTGAGTCGCGGCACCGACAGGAACAGGAACGCGGTCAGCGGCAGTACTACCAGCAGCAGCAACAGAAAGTCGCGCCCGAGTGTGCCGAGTTGGGAGCTCAGGCCGCCGCGGGTGCCCGGGGGCGCACTGATCTCGTTGAGTGCCAGAAACACCAGCAGGATCGGCAGCAGCGAGTACAGCGTGATACCGATGCCCTGGGTGAACAGGAATTGCACGCTGATCAGGAACAGCGCCACGACCATCAGGATCAGGCCGTCACGACGGCGTTCCGACTCGATCAGCTTGAGTGTGCACAAGCCGATCAGTGCCGCAGTGCCCGACTGCTGGGCAAAGGGTGAGCCGAAGTGCATCACCACCAGAGTCAGCACGGCAAATACCAGCGGCAGCTTGATCCACACTGGCCAGGCCCGGGCAAAGGCGCGGCGCTGCAACCAGCGCGCCAGCACCAGCGTGGCCAGACCGCCAGAGTACCAGATCGGCAACCACAACCAATGGCCGCTGATAGCCATGACAAAGGCCAGCAGCGCCCAGTCGAACTGGCGTGGGCTAAGTATCGGCGAGCGCATGCAGTGCCAGTGCCTTGAGGGCGCGCAACCGGTGGGCCGGGCCGTGATCAGGTCCCAGACTCTGCCCAGGCAGAATCAGGCGGTAGCGCATGCCGGCGCGCTCGGCCTCCAGTACCCACCGGGTCAGTCGCGATAGCCGCCGTTCCAGGTCCAGGCCCTCGATGCGCGAGAAATCCAGTACCGTCTCACGCGACTGCGGTGCTTCCAGTTGCCGAACCAGCAGTTCGCCGGTACGCGCACTGGCTTTCCATGCGATCAACCGGGTGGCGTCGCCCAACTGGTATTCGCGCAGCGAGCGCAGATCCTCGTCGCCGGGGTCGGTGCCGCCAATGCGCCCGGCATCGGGCGTGCGCGGCAAAGGTGCCGGTGGGCTTTCCGCACGCGGGTAGATCAGGGTACGCACATCCGAGTGCAAGTAGCTCCAGGCGTGGAACAGGCCAAAAGGCCAGACCGTCGAGATCCGCAGCGGCTCCGGCGAAAACCAGCCGCGCCGGCAGCCCGACAGCGAGAATTCGACCTGAGTGGTGCTGCCGGCAGCGATCTCGACGTGACGCAGTTCATCTCCCAGCTTCAGGCTGACGGCAAAGCGCGTGCGGTTGTCCTCGGCATGCAGATGAAAACTCAGGTGCAGAGGCTCACCGGCGTGCGTCGGGTCGGCGCCGACCTGCACCAGACTGAGACGGTCCAGGTTTCGAAAGGTCTGCAGCATCGACACCGCGCCGAGACTCACGGCCAGCAGCCCAACCAGCAGCGCACTGTTGTTGTTGTAGTTCAGGGCGCCGGCGAGGATGGCGGTGATCATCACCGCGAAGAACAGCCCGAAGCCGCTGGGGACGATGTAGACCCGACGCTGGCTCAGCGTGATCGGCAGTGCTTCGAATCGGTGGCGGCGGGTCAGATTGGGCAGGCGGCGATCCAGCGCAGCCCAGGCGCTTTCGCGCCAGCGGGCGAACATGGATTTTCTCGGTTTTGCCGCAGCGGTGGCCATCTGCGCCGTCTCAGGGGATTGCCACCTGCGCCAGCAGATGGCGCGCAATGGATGCGCCATCGCCGCTGGCATCCGGATTCAGCACCAGACGGTGACGGGCGACCGCCACAAAGACCGCCTGCAGATCCTCCGGCAGCACATGGGTACGACTAGCCAGCAAGGCATGCGACCGGGCCGCACGCAGCAGCGCGATGCCGGCCCGCGGCGACAGCCCGATGCGCACCCGAGGCTCGCTGCGTGAAGCAGCGATCAGGGCATAGGCGTAGTCGATGGCGGCCGGGCTGGTGTGCAGTGTCAGCGCCGCCTCGCGCAGTTGCAGCAGGCGCTCGGCACTGAGCAGGGGCTTCAGCTCGGTCAGCAGGAAACGTCGCTCGCGCGCCGCCAACAGGGCTTTCTCGGCACGCTCGTCGGGGTAGCCGACGTTGAGCGAGAACATGAAGCGATCGAGCTGTGATTCCGGCAGCGGAAAGGTGCCACTCTGCTCGAGTGGATTCTGGGTGGCGACCACGATGAAGGGCTCGGGCAGACGGTGGCTGGCGCCGTCGACTGTGACCTGCTGCTCGGCCATGGCTTCGAGCAGGGCGCTCTGCAGCTTGGGCGTGCCGCGGTTGATTTCATCGGCCAGCAGCATCTGGGTGAAGATCGGCCCGGGATGGAAATCGAAGCGTCGGGTTTGTGGGTCGAATACCGATACGCCAATCAGATCGGCGGGCAACAGATCGCTGGTGAACTGCACGCGTCCGAAGCTGAGGTCGAAGGTGGCTGCCAGCGCCTGGGCCAGCGTGGTCTTGCCGACGCCCGGCAAGTCCTCCAGCAGCAGATGGCCGCCGGCCAGCAGGCACACCAGCGTCAGCCGAACTTCCGCCGCTTTGCCCAGCAGTACCTGATTGATCTGGGCTTCGGCGGCATGCAGGGGGGCCATCAGCTCTCGGGCCAGTGTGGCAGCGGCATCGGCCATGAGTCCTTACCTCCGTTGATGTGTGCCATGTCGGGCGAGTCAGACCTTGGCGACGCCCAGATGCCGCAGAATCCGGCACAGCGCCAGCAATGGCAAGCCGATCAGCGCGCTGGGATCTTCGCTGGTGATGCGTTCGAACAGCGTGATGCCCAGACCCTCGACTTTGAACCCGCCTGCACAATCGTAGGCGGGCTCGGCCGCCACGTAGCGTTCGACCTCGGCCGCCGTCAGCTCGCGCAGCTGGCAGACGGTCAGATCCATATGCTCGTGGATCGCGCCGCTGGGCTCGATGACTGCAAGCGCCGTGTGGAAGTGCAGCTCCCGGCCGCTGCAGGACAGCAGCTGGGCGGATTGGGTGGCCGCCGATCCGGGCTTTCCCAGCACTCGGGAATCGCAGGCGGCGACCTGATCGGCGCCGATCACGATGGATCCCGGCGCTTGCGCGGCTACCACACCCGCCTTCAGCACCGCCAGTCGTCGTGCCATGGCCGCTGGCGCTTCGCCGGGCAGGCGCGATTCGTCGATGTCTGGCGCCTGCGAGCGGCAGTGCAGCCCCAGACGTTCGAGTTGCTGGCGCCGATAGCGCGACCCAGAGGCCAGAATCAGTTCGGGCGCACTCACGGCCTCAATGCAGCGTCGGCGGCTGACCGTCGCCGTCGCTGCCGCCGATGCCGTAGGCACTGGCGATCAGTGCCGACACCGGATGGGTTTCTGACGAGGCCTCGGCCAATTCCTCGCCGGCTGCCTCCAGCTTGGTCATGTTCTCCGCCAGCGTTGCCCGCGAGCGCTCCATGTCCTGACGGGTACGGCGCAGCTGCGCCAGCGGCGCGGTGTCGCCGTTGTCGCGCAGCCAGAGCCGCTGCTGCAGAAGATCGCGCAGCGCCTTCTGCACCAGAGGGTCAAGGTTCAACGAGGCCAGCGCCTGGGTCGTGAGCGTGCTTGGCAGCGTCGACACCCAGCGATGCATGGTCTTCATGCGCTCGCGGCAGGCGTACAGCTCTCGCTCCAGCGCGTCGGCACTGTCCATGATCGAGCGCAGCGTGTCCTGGCGTCGGCGCAGCTGCAGCAGGCGCCAGAGCAGGCCGATCACGACCAGAGAGGCCAGCGTGAGCGCCGCAATCAGGAATTTCAGGAGCATGGGAACCTCGTGCCAGATTGACCCCGATTATGCAGCGGGATCGCTGACAGGGCATCAGCGACAACTGAACCACAAAGAGTGTTCAGAATCCGTCGTTCCCGAGCTGCTTCCCAGGGTCTGCAAACGGCCTCCACGGTCTTCCGGCAAGGCCGCAACTTGAATCGCGGCTGGCCGTCTGACGCCGGATTCACGCGTGGCGATTGACAGGGAAGGTCGAACTCCCTACGATTCCGCGGCTATGCTTGCGCCATTGCCTGATCGCATTGATGTTGAGCGGGCGGTGTCGACCGGCAGAATCTACTCCGGTACGTTCCAGCTCGCGGCTCTTACGCGCCTGACGGAATTGTTGGCGGATGGCCGCGGTGAGGTGCGCTACGAACTCAAGTTCGGACGCAACGTCATTGGCCAGAGAATGGTGGAACTGCGCGCTGAAACCGCGCTGCCGCTGATCTGCCAGGCAAGTCTGGACCGATTCGAGTTGCCGGTTCAGATCGACACCCGCATCGGTTTCGTCAAGAGCGAAGAAGATGCGTCGGGATTGCCGGAGGGTTATGAGCCGGCCTTGACCGACGAGGGCATGGTCGATCCGGCAGCGTTGATTGAAGATGAGTTGATATTGGCGGTGCCGGTGATACCCAGAAATCCGGAAGCCATTGTGGATTTACCGGCTGATGAGCCGGAGAGTGCTGAAGCTACCGACCGACCGAATCCTTTTTCGGCGCTGGCGGCACTGAAGCGCAAGTAGTCGAACAAGGACGATTCAGGCAAGGAGTCAGAGATGGCCGTTCAAAAAAGTCGCAAATCACCCAGCAAGCGCGGCATGCGCCGTTCCCATGACGCCCTGAGCGCGGCGACTTTGTCGACCGATCAGACCACGGGTGAAACGCATCTGCGTCATCACATCACCAAGGATGGCTACTATCGTGGTCGCAAGGTGATTGATCGCAAGGTCGCCGAAGTCGAGTCCAGCGAAGGCTGAGACTGCGCCGGGGGCCCCAGGGCCCCAGTCCCCACACGAGCGTACCCAAACTGATGCAAGCACTCTCTGCCCGGATCATCGGGACCGGCAGTCATCTGCCGGCCCACATTCTGACCAACGCCGAGTTGGAAAAACGGGTAGAGACCAGCGATCAGTGGATACGCGAGCGTACGGGTATCGAGCAGCGGCACATCGCTGCTGAAGGCGAGACCACCAGTGATCTGGCTGTAGCCGCTGCCGAGAAGGCCATGGCCACGGCTGGTGTGACCGCGGCCGAACTGGATTTGATCATTGTCGGCACCACCACGCCGGACGTGATCTTCCCGAGCACGGCCTGTCTGGTGCAGCACCGCATCGGCGCCAAGGACTGCCCGGCCTTCGACGTCAACGCCGCCTGCACCGGTTTCCTCTACGCCCTGTCGATCGCCGACAAGTTCATTCGTACCGGCGCCGCGCGTACCGCGCTGGTGATCGGTGCCGAGACCCTGTCGCGCATGCTCGACTGGAGTGACCGCGGTACCTGCGTGCTGTTTGGCGATGGCGCTGGCGCGGTCGTGCTGCGCGCCGACACCCGGCCCGGCATCGTCTCCACCCATATCCATGCCGATGGCCAGTACAAGGAATTGCTGCACAACCCGGTCGGGGTTTCGCGCGGTTTCAAGGACGAGCCCAATCACGGCGTGCGCGTGCTGATGCAGGGCAACGAAGTGTTCCGGGTGGCCGTGCGCACGCTCTCGCGCATCGTTGACGAAACTCTGAAGGCCAACGATCTGGAAAAGGATGCGATCGACTGGCTGGTGCCGCACCAGGCCAATCTGCGCATCATCACGGCCACGGCCAAGCACCTCGGCATGCCGATGGAGCGGGTCATCGTGACCGTCAACAAGCACGGCAACACTTCTTCAGGATCAGTGCCCCTGGCGCTGGATCACGGCATTCGCAACGGGCTGATCAAGCCTGACCAACTGCTGCTGCTCGAAGCCTTCGGGGGTGGATTCACCTGGGGCTCGGCGCTGATCCGTCTCTGATCAGCTGCCAGCGTATCGAGGACCTGATGATTCGCAATGATCTCGCCATGCTGTTCCCCGGCCAGGGCTCACAGTCGCTGGGCATGCTGGCCGCGCTGTCGCTGGCGCATCCGCAGGTGCGTGCCACCTTCGACGAGGCCTCGGCCGCCATTGACCTGGACCTGTGGGCGCTGAGCCAGGAAGGTCCGGAAGCTGAACTGAACCGCACCATCAACACCCAGCCGGCGCTGCTCGCCGCGGGCGTGGCGGTCTGGCGCGCCTGGATGGCGGCCGGTGGCGCTGAACCGGCGGCGATGGCTGGACACAGTCTGGGTGAATACACGGCCTTGGTCTGCGCCGGGTCGCTGTCATTGGCCGATGGTGCGCGGCTCGTGCGCGAGCGCGGACGGCTCATGCAGGAGGCCGTGCCCGAAGGTGTGGGCGCCATGGCGGCCGTGTTGAATGCCGATCTGGATCTGCTGACTGAAGTCTGCGAGTTGGCCTCCTCCACGGACGAACCGGTGGTACCGGCCAATCTGAACGCGCCGGGGCAGATCGTGCTCTCGGGCGCAGCCGCAGCGCTCGATCGCGCTCTGACCCTGCTCGCCGAGCGCGGCGTCAAGCGCGCCATCCGCCTGCCGGTCAGCGTGCCCTCGCATTCGCCACTGATGCGTAGCGCCGCCGAGCGGCTCGGCGCCTATCTGGCCGGTGTCGCCATCCAGCCCCCGCGGATCCCCGTGATCCACAATGCCGATGTCAGCAGCCACGGCGATGCAGATGCGATCCGCGCCGCCCTGGTGCTGCAGCTGTCGGCACCGGTGCGCTGGATCGAAACCATACAGAAGCTGGTGGCCGGTGGGACCATGCGCGCGCTCGAGTGCGGACCCGGCAAGGTCCTGACCGGTATGGCCAAGCGCATCGCGCCGGATTTGCAGATGCAGGCGATCGCCGATCCGGCGGTGCTGGCAGCCACCCTCGCGGAGATGCAGTGATGAATTCGCCCAACGGCATTGCCCTGGTCAGTGGCGCCAGCCGCGGCATTGGCGCCGCCATTGCCCATGAGCTGGCCAGCAACGGCTACTACGTCATCGGCACGGCGACGTCCGATGCTGGCGCGGCCACGATTTCGGAGCACCTCGGCGGTCACGGCTGCGGACGGGTGCTGGACGTGTCGCTGCCTGAGTCCATTGATGCGCTGATCAGCGCGGTCGAGACCGAGTTCGGTCCGATCCGGGTGCTGGTCAACAATGCCGGTATCACCCGCGACCAGCTCCTGTTGCGGATGAAGGACGAGGACTGGACCACGGTGATCAACACCAATCTGGCCTCGGTCTTCCGCATGTCCAAGGCCGTACTCAAACGCATGCTGCGCGAGCGCCAGGGCCGGATCATCAGCATCGCCTCGGTCATCGGCCTCACCGGCAATGCCGGGCAGGCGAATTACGCCGCCGCCAAGGCCGGCATCATCGGTTTCACCAAATCACTGGCGCGCGAGGTCGGTAGTCGCGGCATCACCGCCAATGTGGTCGCGCCCGGCTTCATCGATACCGACATGACCCGGGCGCTGCCGGAAGCGCAGCGTCAGGCCTTGTTGGCTGATGTGCCGCTGGCGCGCTTCGGCGCCGCCGAGGATATTGCCAAGGCCGTCGCCTTTCTGGCGTCGCCGGCCGCGGCCTACATCACCGGCGAAACCCTGCACGTCAACGGCGGCATGTACATGCCGTAGCGGCAGGCGGCACCATTCACTATCATTCCCATTCTTTTCGGCAGGAACAAACAAGCCATGAGCAGCATTGAAGATCGCGTCAAGAAGATCGTTGTTGACCGTCTGGGCGTCAAGGAAGACGAAGTGAAAGCCAACTCCTCCTTCGTGGACGATCTGGGTGCGGACTCCCTGGACACCGTGGAGCTGGTCATGGCGCTCGAGGAGGAATTCGAGTGCGAGATTCCGGACGAGGAAGCCGAGAAGATCACCTCGGTGCAGCAGGCCATCGATTACATCAAGGCGAACGTCAAGGCCTGAGGCCTGACGCAGTTTGCGGCCCGGGGCGCGACTTGGCTCGCGCCACTCGGGTCGCTGTCTGTCGCCGCCTGAGCGGCGGCCGCACAAGTTCGGGAGGATCTTATGCGTAGCGCTCGTCGCGTCGTAGTGACCGGGCTCGGCATCGTGTCGCCGGTCGGTAGCGAAATTCCCACGGCCTGGGACAATGTGCTCAATGGTCGCAGCGGCATTGGACCAATCACGCATTTTGACGCGTCGGCCTTTTCCACGCGTTTCGCCGGCCAGGTGCAGGGCTTTGACGTCAATACCTGGATCTCGCCGAAGGATTCGCGGCGCATGGATCCCTTCATCCACTACGGCATTGCGGCTGGTACCCAGGCGTTCCGGGATGCCGGATTCGATCAGGTGCCGGAGGCGCTGCAGTCGCGTTTCGGGGTCATGGTTGCAGCCGGTATCGGCGGCATTTCGACCATCGAGAAGACCACGCTGACCTGGCGTGATGGTGGCCCGCGCAAGATTTCCCCCTTCTTCGTGCCGGGCACCATCATCAACATGGTCGCCGGGCACCTGGGGATCAATCTGGGGCTCAAGGGCCCGAATCTGTCGATCGTGACCGCCTGCACCACCGGCACCCACAATATCGGTGTGGCGGCGCGTCTGATTGCCTACGGCGATGCCGATCTGATGATTGCCGGCGGCGCCGAACACGCGACCACGCCAACCGCCATCGGTGGCTTCGGTATGGCCCGGGCGCTGAGCGAGCGTAACGATGATCCGCATGCGGCCAGCCGGCCCTGGGATCAGGACAGAGATGGATTTGTGCTCAGCGACGGCGCCGGCGCCCTGGTGCTGGAGGAATACGAGCACGCCAAGGCCCGCGGTGCCCGGATCTACGCCGAACTGATCGGATTCGGCATGAGCGACGATGCCTACCACATGACCGCGCCGCCGGAAGACGGTGCCGGTGCGGCTGCTTCGATGAAGGCAGCGCTGGAAGATGCGGCCATCAGCCCGGAGCAGATCCAGTACGTCAATGCCCACGCTACCTCGACACCGCTAGGCGACCGTGGCGAGATCATTGCCATCAAGACCGCCTTCGGCGCTGCCGCGACCAAGCTCATGGTCAGCTCCACCAAGTCGGTCACCGGGCATCTGCTCGGCGCAGCCGGTGCGGTTGAAGCCATCTTCAGCATCCTGGCGCTGCGCGACCAGACCGTGCCGGCGACCATCAATCTGCACAAACCGGATGAAGGGATCGATCTGGATCTGGTGCCAAACACCTCACGGCAGGCGCCGCTGGATATCGTCATGTCCAATTCCTTCGGTTTTGGCGGCACCAACGGCACGCTGATCTTCAAGCGTGTCTGAGGTGCGGCGACTGGCCGGCCGAGGGTGCCGCGCTGCGGCGTCCCGGCCCGGCTGGCAAATCGATGAAGAGCAGTTGTCCGCAAAGGACGCGAAGGGCGCAAAGAGCTGCAGGTAGGGCTTGCTCAGGTTCGTTCGTATTTCCCCGGACCTGGGTCATTGCGACCCCGGCCTTGATCCGGGGGAAGCAATCCAGGTGCATTCGCGAGTTCCCCTGGATTGCTTCGTCGCTACGCTCCTCGCAATGACGCCTCAAGGACCGGGCAGCGCCGAGGAATGCGGGCTAGACTCCGCTTCCTTTCGCCAAATACCGTCCTGGAACGATGTCGGCCGAGCCCGCACTGGATGCCATCGACCTGCAGAAGCTGCGCCAGTTGCTGGGCCCGGAGCAGGCGCCGGCGCTGTTGCTGAGCGCGGCGGCGGGGCCGCAGGGGCAACTGGATCTGCTGCCGCTGGTCCGGGAAGCGCCGCTGTACGTGCCCTATCCGGGTGCGGCCGGTCACAGTGAGCGCCTGGCCGAGTTCGCCGTGCGGCTGGACCAGATGCCGGTAGGCTCAAGCGGCAGCGGCACCGATTTCTCTTGCGGTGGCTGGCTGGTCTATCTGGCCTACGAATTCGCCTCGGTGTTCGAATCCCACGTGCGCTCGCGCGAGCCCGAACTGGACGAACCGCTGGCCTTGCTGTGGCCGGTATCGGCGGCAGTGGTCCGCGATCGCCAGACCGGCCAGACCACGCTCACCGGCCGTGATCTGGATTGGTGGCGGGATCGCCTGCAGCAGGCGCTGGCGGCAAGGGCTACCGCGCCGGCGGCTCAAGGCGAGGCCAGCGACCTCGTGCTGGAACTGCAGGAGGATGACCCTCAGGCCTTTCTCGACGGCGTGGCGCGCATCCACGAGTACTTGCAGGCCGGCGATGTGTTCCAGGTCAACCTCTCGCGGGCGTGGCGTGGCCAGTCGCAGCAGACGATCGATCTGAATGCGCTGTTCGAGCGGCTGTGCGCCGCCAATCCGGCACCATTCGCCGGGGTGCTGCAACACGGTGACTGGGGATTGGCCTCCTCGTCCCCGGAACGGCTGGTCTCGGTTCACGGCGATCTGGTGCAGACCCGGCCTATCGCCGGTACCCGCCGGCGCGATCCGGACGCCGCGCGCGACGCCGAGTTGCTGGCGGAGCTCACCCGCGATCCCAAGGAGCGCGCCGAACACATCATGCTGATCGATCTGGAACGCAATGATCTGGGTCGGATCTGCGTGCCGGGCACGGTCGAAGTGGATGAGCTGGGTGTGGTCGAGAGCTACACCCATGTGCACCATCTGGTGTCCAATGTGCGCGGTCAACTGCGGCCGGGCACGAGTGCCTGGGATCTGCTGCGGGCGACCTTTCCGGGTGGCACGATTACCGGCTGCCCCAAGGTCCGCTGCATGCAGATCATTGCCGAACTGGAGCCTGTCGGTCGTGGTGCCTATACCGGTGCGCTGGGCTATGTCGGTGCTGATGGCAGTGCCGATTTCAATATCCTGATCCGAACCATGGCCTGCGCAGGCCGACAACTGGTGTTCAGGGCCGGCGCCGGCATCGTTGCCGATTCCATCGCCCGTCGGGAGCTGGGTGAAACCCGCTCCAAGGCCAAGGGGCTGCTGCGAGCTCTCGGAGTGGAGCTGTGAACGCCGTGTCGGGCCTGGCGGCCGACCGCGGCCTGCACTACGGTGATGGTTTGTTCGAGACCCTGCGATTCGTCGGCGCCAGCGCGCCGCTGTGGGACTGGCATCGGCAACGGCTGGCCATGGGCTGCGCGCGTCTGGGCTTCCCAGAGCCCGATTGGCGCCGTCTGCAGCGACGTTTGGCGCGAGCCGCCAGACCTCACGCCGCGTCGATCGCCAAGCTGATCTGGACTGCAGGTAGCGCGCCGCGCGGTTATGCTCGGCCCGATCGCGTCGTCGGCCGGGCACTGATCCAGACTCAAGCCTGGACGGCGATGCCATCGCGGTTGCTGAATCTGCGCTGGTGCCAGACCCGTCTGGCCTTGCAGCCGGCCCTCGCCGGGCTCAAACATCTGAATCGCCTGGAACAGGTATTGGCGCGGGCCGAATGGCGCAGCGCGGACATTGATGAGGGATTGATGCTGGACATGCAGGGCAGGGTGGTCGCGGCAACGTCCGCGAATCTGTTCATCCGCGAGCGCGGCCGTTGGCTCACGCCCGATCTGAGCAACTGCGGGATAGCCGGTGTTGCCCGCCGCTGGATGATGGCTCAGCGCGAGGTCGTCGAAACTGCACTGGATCCCGGGCAAGTCAAGGCTGCAGAGGTGGTGGTGCTCAGCAACGCCGTGCGCGGTCTGCGTCAAGTTGGTGCTCTCGACGAGCGCCGCTGGTCGGCAGCCGCCGAGGTGTGGGATCTGCAATCCACCTGGGAGCGCCAGTTCTCAGCCTCGGCAGAGCTGCCATGAGCTGGGCTCAGCCTGCTGCCATCGGCGGCCGCGTGCGCTGGTTGTTGCTTCTGGCCTGTGTCGCTCTGGCCTTGTCGCTCACCGCCTGGATCGGCTGGCGCGAGTTTCATCGCTTCGAATCCGCCGAACTCAGCCAGGCCGGGCAGGTGGTCGAGTTCAAGCGTGGCATGCGCCTGCGCGACCTGGTCGATGAACTTCAGGCGCGGTCGATCAGCCCGGCACCCTACTGGCAATGGCGGCTGCTGGCCGAGCGCCTGGGCCTGTCGCCGCGGCTGCAGGCGGGTGAATACCGGGTCGATCCGGGCATGAGCCCGCGGGCGCTGCTGCAGGCCATCGCTGATGGCCGCGTGGTTCAGTATCGCGTCACCATCCTGGAGGGCACTCGGTTTCGGGACCTCCGAATTGCGCTGGCTGACGTGCAGCCGCTGGAACAGACCATCGGCGGGCTCGACGATGCCGGCGTGCTGGAACGCATCGGTGCCAGTGAAGTCCATCCTGAGGGATTGTTCCTGCCGGATACCTACTTTTTCCCACGCGGATTCAGTGACCTCGATCTGCTCAAGCGCGCCTACTGGGCGCAAAAGACCCTGCTGGAGAGACAGTGGGAGTCGCGCGCGCCCGAGCTGCCCCTGAGCGATCCCTATCAGGCCCTGATTCTGGCCTCGATCATCGAGAAGGAAACCGGTCGCTCCGGCGAGCGCGCCGAGATCGCCGGCGTCTTCGTCAACCGCTTGCGCCAGGGCTGGCGCCTGCAGACCGATCCCACCGTCATCTATGGACTGGGCGATGCCTTCGACGGCAACCTGCGGCGCGTGGATCTGGAAACCGATACCCCCTACAACACCTACACCCGATTCGGCCTGCCGCCGACACCGATTGCGTTGCCGGGCCGCGCAGCCATCGCCGCGGCGCTGCAGCCGGCCAGAACCGAAGCCATGTTCTTCGTCGCCCGCGGCGACGGCAGTCACGTATTCTCGCGCACGCTGGAGGAGCACAATCGTGCCGTCCGGCGGTTCCAGCTGGGGTTGCAGTGAGGCCGGCATGGCGGCGTGCTGGCGAGTTGGGGTTCCGTGGCGGTGTCGCGGCGCCAGCGCTGCAGGGGCAGGGGGCAGGGGGCAAGGGTCAGGGGCCCAGTATTGCTGCATGGTCGGATCATGCGAAGAGTCTGGATACCTGCCCCCCGCCCCCTGCCCCTCTTTGTCGAGGATGAAAGTCAATGGTTTACCGCATGCTTTCTGAGGCCATCTAGTGGCAGCCGAAACCCCAATCCTCGACCCGCGTCTACTCTTGCCCTGGCACGAGTCGCCGCGCAAGCGCTTCGCCGACAGCCTCGCTCGTGGTCAGGTGGCGCACGCCTTGCTCGTGCACGGCGAGGGCGGATTGCACAAGGTCCATCTCGCGCGTCAGTTGGGACAGGCACTGCTGTGTCAGCGGCCGGCATCGGGCAGCGCCTGCGGGCACTGTCACAGCTGCCTGCTGTATCAGGCCGGCAACCATCCCGACTGGACCGAGATTCAGCCAGTCGAATCAGCGTTCATCCGGATCGATCAGATTCGCGAGCTTTCGGGGCGGTTGTCGATGCGCCCGCAGATCGCGCAGCGTCAGGTCGCGCTGCTGTGGCCGGCGGAACAGATGAATGCGGCCTCTTCCAATGCGCTGTTGAAGACCCTGGAGGAGCCTGCTGCCGATACCCATTTGCTTCTGGTCAGCGATCGGGCCGGTCAGCTGTCGGCCACCATACGCAGTCGCTGCCAGCGCATGCCGATCCCTGGCAGCAAGACCTCGGAGACGGTCGCCAGCGTCGCGCAGATGGCCGGGGTCAGCACGGCGCAGGCGCAGGCGGCGCTGGAACTCAGTGGTGGTGACCCGGAACTCGGGCTGCATTGGCTGACACCCGAACACTGGTCAGCCCTGGTGGCGCTGGCCGCGCAACTGGTGGAACTGGCTCACGGCCGCCTTGATGCCCAGACCTTCGCTGGCAGCTATCGCAAGGAAGGCGTGGCCCTGCTGCAGCGCTGGTCCAGACTCATCGCGCTGATGCTCGGCAGCCCCCAGGTCGAGGCAGGCGCCTTCAAGCCATTGGTGGCACTCGCCGGCGCCGTGCAATACACCACTCTGTTGCCCCTGGCCACGCAACTGGAGCGTGCGCGTGGCATGATTGGCAGCGGAGTTCGAGAAGATCTGATGGTTTACGATCTGGCGCTGCGCTGGTCGGAAGCCTTCACCACACAGGGACGCAGGCGCGAATCATGAGTACCGGACCGGGAATTCCACGTCAGGGCATCTTGTCGCTGTCGATCAAGGACAAGGGCGCGCTGTACCAGGCCTACATGCCCTTCCTCAAGGGCGGCGGCATTTTTGTGCCTACCCAGAAGCGCTATGGCATCGGCGATGAAGTCTTCATCCTGTTGTCGCTGATGGAGGAGAAGGATCGCATGCCGGTCGCGGGCAAGGTGGTCTGGGTCACCCCCAACGGCGCCCAGGGCAATCGCACGGCCGGCATCGGCGTGCAATTCAGCGAAAACTCCGATGGTGAGGCCGTTCGCACCAAGATCGAGACCATGCTGGCGGGTACGCTGAGCTCCGAGCGCCCCACCCATACGATGTAATGAATCCGCCGCCTGGGGCGGCTGCAAGCGCAACACATTGCGCCGATAAGGCCATCGAGCCTTGATCCCGGCAGGATGGGGATGACTGCGGCATATACTCAAGATCAGGCGCTCCGGATCCGATCATGTCTTCATCGGCGACACATGCCTCCGAAATTCTGCTTCGTACCAGCGGCGATGCCCGGGTTCCCGAGCGTCTGTACGACCAGATGCTCGACAGTGACAGCAATCTGGTTCTGATCGAATCGCCTTTTGCCGATGACTTGATGGCTTATCTGCGGCAAATGGCGCAGCGTCG
Organism: Rhodanobacteraceae bacterium; assembly: GCA_024234055.1. Lineage (NCBI taxonomy): Bacteria > Pseudomonadati > Pseudomonadota > Gammaproteobacteria > Lysobacterales > Rhodanobacteraceae > Rhodanobacteraceae bacterium. Next base: position 685,891 of record JACKOW010000002.1, on the reverse strand, counting down.
TGGTCATTCGATCTACGCCTGGGATACCGAAGGTGGCCTCGCCAGTCTGCGCGAGCACGGGATCACGGTGGCCGGCAGCAAACGCTTGTCCGAAGCGCTGCGCTTCGTGCTGCAATCGGGGCATTTCGGGGTCTACATCTTTCCGGCCGACAGCGGCGAACTGACCCCGCAGGTGCTGGCGCTGATGCGGCAGATCGCCCGCGGCAAGGAGGGGGGTGACAAACGCGTCGTCATCCTTGGCAGTGCTCTCGATCTGCCTTTGCCGCTGCAGAAACTGTCGAGCTTGATACTGCATCGGCACGGTCCTTCCGAACGCTTGAGACTGCGCGATGGGCGCTGGATCCGAGACTGATGCCTGACACTGTCCACAACGCCGGAGTCCTGATTGTTGCCAGCAACCGCGACGACCGGCGCGTGCTTTTCGACTCCTTCGATGGTGCCGAATTCGAGGCCATCTACACCGCCCGCGATGTCGCCCAGGCACATGCGCTGCTGGCACAGGATCCGGAACTGGCACTGATCTTCGTCGAGTTTCTAGATCCCTATGCCGAAGCCGAGGGGCTTTGCCGCCTGCTGGCTGGTCATCCGCGCTGGCGCCTGGTGCCGCGCGTGGGCGTACTGCCTGCCGGTGCACTGCCGCCCGGTGCTCCGGGCGGGCCCAACGCGCCCGTCGCCGCCTGGGTGCGCAGCCCCATCAATGCCGCTGAAGCGATGCGACAGGCGCGCGAGCTGATTGCACCGCCGGCTCCGGTTGTCGATCGCAGCGATGCCGGCTGGATTGAGCAACTGGAGGTGCCGGCATTGATCGTGGATGTCGGCAACGACAAGGTGCGTGGCGTCAATCAGCGAGCCTGTCAGCTGTTGCGCGGCGATGCCGAGCAGATCACGGGCAGTTCGGCGCGTGCCCTGATCGGGCATCTGCCGCCGGTGCGCGACGAGGGCATGGGTCTGGGGGAGGGACGCATCGAAGCCCACGGCGATCCCCGCCTGGTGGGTCTGGCCACGGTAGGCTATGGCGGCAGCAATGGCCGTCTGGTCTTGCTGACGGCCAGTCCACAGGCTGAGTCGCCGCTGGAGATGCTCGCCGCCATGGCCCGAACTGGGCTCGACACCCAGGGCGTGCAGCCGGTGCTCAAGCGTCTGATCGCCGACTATGGACTCGATTTTTTTTACGTCTGTGTCGAGCGTGGAGGTACCGAGGCCGAGCCGCAGGTCATGGCCGCATTCCCGCGCACCGCGCAGGGCGCCTTGCACGCGGTCTGGCAGACAGAGCTCTATCGCCGGGTACTGGCCGGCTCGGAATTCAACGCCGCGGAGGATGCGGTTGCCCGGCTGAGCGAGCCATTTTTCAAGCAGCTGCGCTTGAACAGCGTTCAGGCAGTCCCGCTCTACGGCGATGGCCAGCGCGCCTTCGGTGCCCTGATCGCAGGTGGGCGCAAGCCGCAGCCGCGCGCGCCCGAACTGCTGGCCGTTCTGCGGCTGGTCGGCTCGCATCTGGCCATGCAGTCGCTGGTGGCGCGCTTTCGCTCTGACAGTCGTTTCCAGGGACTGCACGACTCTCTCACGCGACTGCCCAATCGCTTGTTGTTCAACGACCGCCTGCAGTCGGCTATCGCCGAAGCCGGTCGCAGTGGCGAGTTGTTTGCCGTGCTGTTCGTCGATCTGGACCGCTTCAAGACCATCAATGACAGTCTCGGGCATTCCGTGGGCGATCAGGTGCTGGGCGCCGTCGCCAAGCGCCTGCGGGCCACGGTGCGTGCATCCGATACTGTATCGCGGTACGCCGGTGATGAATTCACTCTGATCCTCAGGCACATCGTCAACCGCGAAGACGTTGCCCGGATCGCCGACAAGATCGTCAAGGTGCTGGAAACGCCGCTGACGCTGACCGATGGCCGCGAGTTGCAGATCACCGCCAGTCTGGGCATCAGCTTCTACCCGGAAGACGGCAAGGACGGCGAAACCCTGCTCAAGCATGCCGATGTGGCGATGTACAGCGCCAAGGGCCTGGGACGGAACACCTATCAGGTGTACGTCGCAGTGCCTGAAGAGTCGCATCGCCAGCGGCTGGATCTGGAAACCAAGCTGCGCGTGGCCGAGCGCAACAACGAGTTGCGTGCCTACTACCAACCCCAGGTGGATGCGCAGACCGAAGACATCATCGGCATGGAATCGCTGATCCGCTGGGAGCACCCGGAACTCGGTCTGATCAGTCCCGGCTTCTTCATTCCGATCGCCGAAGACACCGGGCTGATCGTCCCCATCGGCGAGTGGATCCTGCGCACTGCCTGCGCCGATGCCAAACGCTGGCTGGACATGTTCGACGTGCCCTTGCGCGTCAGCGTCAACCTGTCGGCTTTGCAGTTGCGTCAGCCGAACCTGGTCGAAGTGGTCTCGCGGGCGCTGCAGGACACCGGTCTGCCGGGCGACAATCTCGACCTGGAAGTGACCGAAAGCATCAATATCAAGGACATCCCGAATCTGATGGAAGTGCTTGGCCAGTTGCGCGAACTCGGCTGCCATATCGCCATCGACGACTTTGGCACCGGGCAGTCCTCGCTCGACTACATCAAGCGCTTCCCGGCCGACCGGATCAAGATCGATCAGACCTTCGTGCGCAACATTGGTGTCGATCCGGCAGACGAGGCCATCGTGCGCGCCACCATCAACATGGCCCGCAACATGAACCGCATCGTGGTTGCCGAGGGCGTCGAGACTGAGGATCATCTGCGCTTTCTGCGCGAGTATGGGTGTCAGGAATTGCAGGGCTATCTGTTTGCCCGGCCGCTGCCGGCGGCGAGTTTCGAGAATCTGCTGAGTGAGCGAGCACGACTGCTGGCAGAAATGGCGGATGAATAGGAACTTTCCGCGTTGAGGCTGGTCAGACTCGGCAATCATCGACAATCGAGGATGCCGGGCTCATGGGGTTGAATCTGAGTTGGTCCGCGCCAACGCCGCGGTCGGCACCACCGGCCGCCGGGCTGGGGGCTGCATTCACAGGAGTTGCAGTGGAAGAGGCAGCAATCGATGCGGCCCTGGTGGAGCGCGTCCAGGCGGGCGACAAGCTCGCCTTCGATCTGTTGGTGCGCAAGTACCAGCACAGGATCATCGCGCTGATCCAGCGCTTTGTCCCGGACTGGCACGAAGCGCAGGACGTGGCCCAGGAGGCTTTCATCAAGGCCTATCGCGCCCTGCCGAATTTTCGCGGCGACAGCGCTTTCTATACCTGGCTCTACAAGATCTCCGTGAACACGGCCAAGAACTTCCTGGTGTCGCAATCGCGGCGTCCACCGATGGACGACATCCTGCTGGAAGATGCGGTGCATCACGAAGCGGCCGGGCGCATGCATGAACGGGCCACGCCGGAAAATGAATTCTTGCGCGAAGAAGTGGAACGCACGGTCATCGCCGCGGTCGAAGAACTGCCGGAAGAAATCCGGACGGCGCTGACCTTGCGCGAAATCGATGGTCTGAGCTACGAAGAGATCGCGCAGATCATGAATTGCCCGATAGGAACGGTGCGCTCGCGCATCTTCCGTGGGCGCGATGCGGTGGATCGTCGGATTCGGCCGCTGGTGGAGGGTTGAGAGCGATGAGTGAAGATTTGAGAGAGCAACTGTCGGCGCTGATGGATGGCGAACTGGGCCGGGACGAGCGCGCATTCCTGATGCGGCGTCTGGAGCACGACGCCGAATTGCGGGCCGCGTGGACCCGCATGCATCTGATCCGAGACGTCATGACCCATCGGCCGGGTGGCTCGGCGACGCTGAATCTGGCGGATGGCGTGATGCAGGCGCTGGCGGAGGAAGAGCGGGGCATGCCCAAGGCCAGGGCTGCAGCATCCGGACCGGCCTGGCGGCCTTGGGCGGGTCTGGCGGTGGCGGCTTCGGTGGCGATGGCGGCGGTGTTTGCCGTGGCTCCGGATCGTGCTCTCGAGTCCGGACCGTCGCTGGCAGAGTCTGCCCCGGCGACGCGCGCGGCCTTGCCGGTGGGCGTGCCCGGGCCGATCGTGCCCAGCCTGCAGGATCTGGGCAGTGGCGTGCAGCCGGTGGCCGGTGAGCGTTCACGGGTGTTGAGCGCCTCGCCGATGCCGATGAGTGCCGAGCAGATGTTGTTGATGCGGCACGGACAGGTGGTCGATGGTTCCTGGTGGGTGGGCGGTACCCAGCCGGTATATGCGCAGCCCGAGCAGCGCATGGTCGTGCCGGTGTCGGTGAGCGGCGAATAGTCCAAGGGTGTCCGTGCGCGTGCAGACATCGATATCGAGCATGGGCGCCTGGGTGCTGTGGTGGTGCGCGATTCTGGTTTCAGCTCCGCTGCTGGCCCAGACCAACGGCAGTGAGGACTGGCGTGCCTGGGCGGCGCGCATGGACAAGGCCCAGCAATCGCTGAACTACGATGCCACCATGGTCATCGACGTCGGCGACAACAACTGGGATCTGGTGGAGCTGTCGCAGCGCGTCGGGCCCGGTGGGCCAGAACAGCAGTGGGTCAGCCTGAATGGCGCCGGGCGTCGGCAGCTGCGCACCTCGCAGGGCATTTCGGTACTCGGCCCGGAGGGCGATCAGCGCATCGGTCGTGGCGCGCAGCTGCGCCTGGGCGAGGCCTCGGAGCAGTTGGCGAGTTCCTATCGGATCAGCATGGAAGGCACTGACCGCGTGGCAGGCCGCCAGGCGGTGCGCATGGTCCTGCAGCCACTGCAGCCTGATCGCTATGGTTTGCACCTGTGGATAGACGCCGATACGGGCCTGCCACTGCGGAGTGAGAGAATCGGTGCCAACGACGCCATGTTGGAGCGGCGCATGGTGACGCGTCTTACCGTGCGTGGTTTTGCGGGCACGCGCCCGCCGATGCCTGCGCTCGGCAGCGCCCAGGGGGCCGGATGGAGCCTGCCCAGCGGATTTCGCCTGGTCGGTTCGGCCCTGGCGGTACCTGGTCTCGCTGGCGCCCGCCAGTGGGTGATCTCCGATGGCGTGGCCTGGGTGTCGGTCTATCAGATGACCTTGCCATCGGGACTCACGCTGGACCGTAACGGTTGGCGCCGGGGAGCGATGAGTCAGGTCACGGTGCGTGACGGCGATCACTGGTTCTACGTGCTCGGCGATCTGCCACCGGAAACCCTGATTCGGGTAGGTCAGGCCGCCATTGCGGCTGAACCCTGACCGATGTCCAAACCGTTATTCACCTCCGGCGACGCCTGTTGGAGTCGCGGCTCAGGGGTGGCTCGTGCTTTAATCGCCAGTTTCCCCCAAGCCCCCTGGTTGCCGATCCGACGCGGCCGGCGGAGCGCATGAGCCATGAATCACATACGTAATTTTTCAATTATCGCGCACGTCGATCACGGCAAGTCGACCCTGGCCGATCGCTTCATCCAGATCTGCGGCGGCCTGGCCGATCGTGAAATGGAGGCGCAGGTCCTCGACAGCAATCCGATCGAGCGCGAGCGTGGCATCACCATCAAGGCGCAATCGGTGTCGCTGCCCTATCTCAGCGATGATGGCCAGACCTACGAGCTGAATTTCATCGATACGCCCGGGCATGTCGATTTCTCCTACGAGGTATCGCGCTCGCTGGCGGCCTGCGAAGGTGCGCTGCTGGTGGTGGATGCGGCCCAGGGGGTCGAGGCCCAGAGCGTGGCCAACTGCTATACCGCCGTCGAGCAGGGCCTGGAAGTCGTGCCGGTGCTGAACAAGGTGGATCTGCCCTCGGCCGAGCCCGACCGCGTGCGCCAGGAAATCGAGGACGTCATCGGCATTGATGCCACTGACGCCATCGAGATCAGCGCCAAGACCGGGCTCAACGTGCGCCAGGTGCTGGAGGCCATCATCCAGCGTATTCCGCCGCCGGCCCAGCCTGCCGATACCACGCTGAAGGCCTTGATCATTGATTCCTGGTTCGATAACTACCTCGGCGTGATCTCGCTGGTGCGTGTGGTCCAGGGTGAGATCACCGTCGGCGACAAGATTCTGGTGATGTCCACCGGGCGGACCTGGTATGTCGAACAGGTGGGCGTGTTCACGCCCAAGAGGGTGCGTCGCGAGAAGCTCAGCTGCGGCCAGGTGGGATTTGTCTGCGCCGCGATCAAGGAAGTGCACGGAGCGCCGGTCGGCGATACCCTGACCAGCGCGGCCAAGCCGGCCAGTGAGGCACTGCCAGGCTTCCAGAAGATCAAGCCGCGGGTCTTCGCCGGCCTGTTCCCGACCGAGGCCGACGACTATCCGGCCATGCGCGAAGCCCTTGAGAAGCTGACATTGAACGATTCGGCGCTGCAGTTCGAGCCCGAATCCTCCGAGGCCATGGGTTTCGGATTCCGCTGCGGCTTCCTCGGCATGCTGCACATGGAGATCGTGCAGGAGCGCCTGGAACGCGAATACGATCTGGACCTGATCACCACCGCACCCACGGTGATCTATCAGGTACTGCGCAAGGATGGCTCGATCTTCGAACTCGACAATCCGGCCAAGATGCCGGTGGCCAGCGAGATGGAGGAGATTCGCGAGCCGATCATCGTGGCCAACATCCTGGTGCCACCCGACTACGTCGGACCGGTGATCAAGCTCTGCGAGGAAAAACGCGGGCGCCAGAAGGGCATCAACTATCTGGGCACCCAGGTGCAGATCAATTACGAGATGCCGCTGGCGGAAGTGGTGCTGGATTTCTTCGATCGCCTGAAGTCCGCCAGCCGTGGCTACGCCTCCTTCGACTACCATCTCGATCGTTTCGAGGCAGGTCCCTTCGTGCGTCTGGATATCCTGATCAACGGTGACCGCGTCGATGCGCTGTCGCTGATCGTTCATCGTTCGCAGGCAGACCGAAAGGGCCGCGATCTGGCCGAAAAGATGCGCGAGCTGATTCCGAGGCAGATGTTCGATGTCGCCATCCAGGCCGCGGTTGGCGCCCAGATCATCGCCCGGTCCACGGTGAAGGCGCTGCGCAAGAACGTGCTGGCCAAGTGCTACGGGGGTGACGTTTCGCGCAAGCGCAAGCTGCTGGAAAAGCAGAAGGCCGGCAAGAAACGCATGAAACAGGTAGGTCGGGTGGAGATCCCTCAGGAGGCATTCCTGGCGGTGCTCCAGGTGGATGATCGATAGGCTTCAGGGACGATAGGACGGGAACATGGATTTCGCGCTGATCTTGGTGATCTTGACCGGTTTGACCGGCGTGGTGTGGTTGATCGACAGCCTGTTCTTTCGACGGCGGCGGCTGGCACTCCAGGGCGCAGGTCACGGTACTGCCGGCGAACTCCAGGCCGGTGCAGCCCCGGCCACGCGCGATCCGGTGATCGTGGAGTACTCCAAGTCCTTCTTTCCGGTCATCCTGGCCGTGTTGTTCATCCGGTCATTTCTGGTCGAGCCCTTCACCATCCCATCCAGTTCCATGGTGCCCACGCTGCTGATCGGCGACTTCATTCTGGTCAACAAGTATGCCTACGGGATTCGGCTGCCGGTCATACACACCAAGATCTTCGAAGTCTCGGAGCCCAAGCGCGGTGAAGTGGTGGTCTTCCGGCCGCCGCACCATCCGGACAAGAACTACGTCAAGCGTCTGGTCGGATTGCCGGGTGACAAGATCACCTACATCAACAACACGCTCTATGTGAACGACATTGCCATGCCGCAGACCTCGGTTGGTCGCTATTTCGCGGATGGCAGCAACAGCGAGTCCACGGGCGCTGAACTGCGCACCGAGATGTTGATGGATGTGCCGCACCAGATCCTGTTGGCTGGCGGTCAGGGGCTGGTGCCGGGCGGCACCTTCGTCGTTCCGCCAGGGCACTATTTCATGATGGGCGACAACCGTGATAGAAGTGAGGACAGTCGCGTCTGGGGCGTGGTTCCGGAAGAAAACCTGGTTGGACGCGCGTTTTTTGTGTGGATGCACTGGGACTGGAAAATCCGGGGCTTTGTGGCCTGGAATCGTATTGGCATGAAAGTGGGGTGATGCGATGGCTACTGCAGCAAGACAGCGCGGAATAACCTTGATCGGTTTCATCATCGTTTTGGCGGTCGTCGGATTCGCGATGTTCATCGGCGCCAAGCTGTTCCCGATGTACAGCGAGTACATGGCGGTCAAGGCGGCCATGTTGCAGGTCAAGAACACGCCGGGCTCGGCGCGCATGAACCCCGATCAGGTCTGGAACATCCTGACCCGCACCTTCGAGACCGGATACGTCGAAAGCGTCACCCGGCAGAATGTGCAGCTGGTGCGCCAGAACGGCTATGTGCTTCGGATCGCCTACGAAGTCCGCAAGCCGCTGGTCTACAACCTGGATGTGGTGGCCAAGTTCGATCATTCGGTGGACCTGACCCGGAGCGGCGAGCCCTAGTGCAGTCCAATCCGCTGCGGCGCTTCGGCGTCGATTTTGCCGATCCGGCGCTGCTGGATCGCGCTCTGACGCATCGCAGCGCAGGACAGGCCAATTACGAGCGCCTGGAGTTTCTCGGTGACGCCCTGATCAATACTGCGGTCAGCATCGAGCTCTACCAGCGCTACCCGCGCTCGCCGGAGGGCGATCTGACCCGTCTGCGCGCGGCGCTGATTCGCGAATCCAGCCTCGCCGATCTGGCGCGGGGTATCGGTCTGTCCGACTACCTGCGCATGGGCGGCGGCGAGTTGAAGAGCGGCGGTTACCGGCGTGACTCCATCCTCGCCGACACGCTCGAGGCGCTGGTTGCGGCGGTTTATCTGGACTCGGGCTGGGACCGCTGTCAGGGTCTGATTCGACAGATGTTCGCCGGGGCCATTGACGCGGTTGATATCAACGCGGTCAAGGATGCCAAGACCCGGCTGCAGGAATGGTTGCAGGGGCGCGGCATGCCCTTGCCCGACTATCAGCTGATCGATACCGAGGGCAAGGATCACGACAAGACCTTCAGGGTCGCCTGCCGAATAGCTGATCTCGATCTGTCCGCGGACGCGCAAGGGCGCAGCCGCAAATCGGCGGAGCAGGCCGCTGCGGCTGCGGTGCTGGAACACATAGAACGGAGTCAGCCTCAGTGAATACCGCTGTCAGCCACCGCGCCGGATTCGCGGCCCTGGTGGGTCGTCCCAATGTCGGCAAGTCGAGCCTGCTCAATGCCTTTGTCGGCGCCCATCTGGGCGCGGTCTCGGCCAAGCCGCACACCACCCGTCAGCGGCTGTTGGGTGTGCGTACCTTTGACAGTAGTCAGATCGCCTTCGTCGACACGCCGGGAATCCAGAAGCGTCGCCCCACCGCCGTGCACAAGGCCATGGATCGGGCCGTCGACCAGGCCGTGGCGGAGGTCGATCTGATCGCGCTGGTCGTCGAGGCCGGCATCTGGAAGCCTGGAGACGAGGCCGCGCTGGCGCATGCCCAGGAGACCGGATTGCCGATTGCCCTGATCATCAACAAGATCGATCTGCTGAAAGACAAGACCAAGCTGCTGCCTTTCATCGACAAGGTTGGCAAGCTGCATGATTTCGCTGTCGTCCTGATGGTCAGTGCACGTCGCGAGCAGGGCACCGAGGATGCCTGTCAGCGCCTGGCGGCGCTGTTGCCCGAGCGCGAGCCCCTGTTCGAGGCCGATACCCTGACTGATCGCAGCGAGCGTCACCTGGCGGGCGAGTTCGTGCGTGAGCAACTGATGCGTCAATTGGGCAATGAAGTGCCCTATGCCTGCGCTGTCGAAGTCGAGGCCTTTGAGCTGGTCGGGCAACTGCGCCGCATCGCCGCCACGATCTGGGTCGAGCGCGACGGCCAGAAGGCGATCGTCATCGGCGAGGGCGGCGAGCGCCTGAAGCAGATCGGCAGCGCCGCGCGAATGCAGATGGAAAAACTCTTCGGCGGCCGTGTCCACATCGAGATCTGGGTCAAGGTCCGAGCCGACTGGAGCGACAACGAACGCTCGCTGCGGCAGCTGGGATTCGACTGAGCCGAGGTTGTACGGAGGCGTGCGGGCTCGCCTGGATTCGCTGTCAATGCGCATGTCTTGGCATCAACAGGGGCAGGGGGCAGGGGCCCAGCCTTTCCGCATGGTTGGTGGTTGCGTCGCGGTTCGCAGTTTATCGGTCGAAGTTCCGCCCATGGCGAAGTCAACAGGCAGGCCATGACTAGTGAAAGACTCGGTAGCTCACGTTGGTGCGACTGTTCGCACGGCACGCGAAGCGCAGACGGGAGGCGTATTGCCGTGCTGCGCCGTCTGCCCTTGCAACGGGATAGGACACCTGCCCCCTGCCCCCTGACCCTGGTTTGTACTTCGCGAAACGGCGAAGTCTGGAATCACCGCCGGTTTGGTACCTGCCATGCGCATCAATGACCAGCCCGGCTTCGTCCTGCATCGACGCCAGTATTCCGAGTCCAGTCTGCTGCTGGAGGTGCTCAGTCGCGACCATGGGCGTATCGGACTGATTGCCCGCGGTGCGCGTGGGTCGAAAAGTGCGCTGCCTGCCTTGTTGCAGCCCTTCCAGCAGCTGCAGCTGGATTTCATGGGCACCGGGGAACTGCAGCGGCTCATTCGTGCGGAGCCCCTGGGCGCCGCACTGGAACTGCGCTCCGAGCGTTCCCTGGCCGGGCTCTATTGCAATGAACTGATGGTGCGGCTGCTGCCGCGCGGGGATGCCTGCCCCTCTCTGTATCAGCGCTACGCGGGCGTACTCGAGACTCTGGTGGACTGTGCTGCCATCGCCTGGCCCCTGCGCCTGTTCGAACGCGATCTGCTGGCTGAACTCGGCTATGCCGCAGATTTTTCGGAAGATGCCGAGGGCATGGCCATCGAAGCCGGCGCCCGCTACCGTTTCGAGGCCGACAGCGGCTTCCTGAAGACCAGCGGCCCTTCCGGCTACAGCGGCGCCGCTCTGTTGGCCATGAGCCAGGGCTCCGAGCCGGCGGCCCCGCAGATGCGTGAATTGCGACTGCTGTTCAGGGAACTGATCAGCCTGCACCTTCGCGGCGAAACGCTGCGCTCCTGGAGTCTGCTGGCTGAACTGGGACGCTAGCCCGCATTTCTCACACCTGCGCGGGCAGATGCCACGGTTCCCTGGGCGGTACAGCCTGGGCGCACTGCGGTAGCCCGAGGCATTCAGGCACGGAGCTTCACGGTGCAATTCGACCGGCCGCCTGCGGGATCGTGCGGTTAGGAGTTCACGATCGTTTCGGATAGTAGCTTCCTACTGTTCGAGGTTCGCCGTGAATTCCCTTCGTGTCCTGTTTCTGATCGCTGGATGCCTGCTGCTGCCCACCGCGCACGCAACCGTGCAGTGCGTCAACACCAGCACCGCAATCGTCAATGCCTTTGCGCAAGCCAACCTCGCCCCCGGCGGGACGGTGCAGGAGATCCGGGTACGGGTCGGCACCTATACCTTCGCCAACAGTCTCTCCTTCGGTTCCAGTGGCCCGGACGACAAGACTTTCGAACTCACTGGCGGCTGGAACAGCGACTGCAGTGCGCGCACCATCAATCCGGCCAACACGATCTTCAACGGCTCGGGCCAGGGTGGTACGCAGTTTGCCTTTTCCGGGAATCAGCGCAATTTCCGCATTGAGGGTATCCGCTTCCAGAACTTCGGCAGCTTCTTTCTCTTTGAGAATATCTGCCCATTTGGTCAGTCCTGTCCGGACACCGACTCCGTCAAGGTGCGCTACAACCATTTTCGACTGGGCACCGAGGTGCTGATCGTGGCCAACGATGCCCAGACATACCTGGTGGCCAACAATCTGTTCGAGGGGATTCAGGGGCCGCCTGCCGGCAGCAATTCCGAAGCCACCATCGAGCTCGGCTACGCCAATCAGGATTCCCTGCCACAGGTCGTGTTCAATACGTTTTCGCTCCAATGTGCGGCCAACAAGCCGGCTCTGATGCTCCAAAGTGAGCGCGACAACTCACTCTTTTCGCACAACATCCTGCAGAGCACGGGATGCAACGAGTCACTTCGAATCAGCAGTGCAGGCAACGGCAAGGCCTGGCGCCTGAAGAACAATCTCTATCCGGCGGTGAATACCGGGCTACCGCCGGCAGGTGGCTCCAGCGGAAACCTGGTCGGCATCAATCCGCAGTTTGTAAGCAGCAGCGATTTCCATCTGCGCGAAACTGCGCCAGTTTCGCCCGCCATCAACGCCGGGCAAACCTCGGTACAAGCCTCGCAGGATCTGCTCGCGGTGCCGGCACAGGATCTGGATGGACCCGCCGGTGGTCGACTGGTCGGCAGCAAATACGACATGGGCGCTTACGAATCGGCCGTCAATGACGCCAGCATCATCGTGGTCACCAACAACAACGACTCGGGTAGCGGGTCCTTGCGGGAAGCCATCACCTCGGCCAATGCCGTGCCCGGATTGCAGAAGATTCATTTCAACATTCCCGGCGGTTGTACGACACCAGACATCATCAGTTTGCAGTCGCTGCTTCCGGACATCACCGACAGCCTGGAAATCGACGGCTACAGCGAACCGGATGCCTCGCCCAATACGCTCAGCGTGGGCAGCGATGCAGTGATCTGCATTGTGCTCTTCGGCCTGAACGCCAGCCTGACGCATGCCCTGCAGGTACCCGATTCAGCGTCGGCGGGAACCTCGCTGACGGTCAAGGGCATCGGCTTTTCCTCGTTCGAGAGTGCCGTGGCGATCCGCTTGCGCGGTGGCAGCAACCATCGAATTCAGGGCAATGCCATTGGCGGTGTCGGCCCGGGAGGGCTTGGAAATCTGTTTTCCAATGCCATTGGAATCCAGGTACGTGGCAATGCCCAGAATGCGCTGATCGGCGGACCGGAGCCTGAGGACCGCAACAGCATCGGGGAGGCCACGACCAGTGCGATCAGTCTGCTCGACGCCAGCAGCGGCGGCCATACCATTCAGAACAACTACATCGGTCTGAGTGCGAGCGGATTGGCGGCAAGCCCGATCGGCAATGGTTCAACCGGCAATGGCATCTTCGCCTCCAACAGTCCCGACATCCGCATCCTCGACAACGTCATCGCCGCAGTGCCCGACGGCGGTGCAATCTCCATCAGCGGTAGTACGGCGACGGGCTATGAGATTGCTCGAAATCGAATCGGAACGAGCGCCAGCGGGGTTCCTGCTGCCGCATTTCGCAATGGCACCGGAATCCTGATCACCAACGGTTCTGGCGGGCACCAGATCGGTGGCGTGCTGAATCAGTCCGTATCCAACACCATTACCAACAGCGATGGCCCGGGCGTGCACCTTACATCCAGCGCCGGCACCGGCAACTCGATCAGGCCCAATCGCATTTTCGCCAACGGAATCAGCGGCACTGGCCTGGGCATCGATCTGGGAGATCTGGGTCCCTTGTCGAATGACCCCGGCGACGGCGATGGCGGGCCGAACAATGGCCAGAACAAGCCGGTGCTCAGCGATTCGCAGTTGAATCCGGATGGCACCCGTCAGGTCACTGGCTTGCTCAATTCGCAGAACGGCAGCTTCATCATCGATATCTATCGGTCTCCGGATTGTCCCGCCAGTGGCGGAAACATGCTGAATCTGGTGGCCACCGAGTTTGTCACCAATGTGCTGGGTTCGGTCCCATTCAGCGCCACCATCCCCGGCGGCTCTCCAGGTCTGCTGACAGCGGTGGCAACCCGCATCTCCACCGGCGACACCAGCGAGGTCAGCGACTGCTTGCTCGAGCGCCACGAGACCGTGACCACGATCACCAGCGACACGCCGGATCCCAGCCAGAACGGCCAGACCATCACCGTGAACGTCCAGGTCACCAGTCCCACCGGTGGAACGCCCACCGGCACAGTTGCCATTTCCGGCCCTGCCGGTACTTCATGCAACGCGGTCCTGGGTGTCAACGGCAGCGGCAATTGTCAGCTGCCCAGCAATTCCATCGGCAGTTTTTCGCTCAACGCCGACTATCCGGGCAATTTCGTGTTTCTTCCGAGCAACGCTACCGAGCTCCACGCCTACACGGCCGCCAACTCGGTGACCACGATCCTCAGCGACAGCCCGGATCCATCGCAAGTTGGCGAGCCCTACACCGTGACCGTCCAGGTTCGACGCCAACACGATAGCGCCATCCTCGATGGCGGCACCGTCACCATCAGCGATGGCACAGGCCAGACCTGTCAGACAGCCCCATTGGTGAACAGCATGGCCAGTTGCGAGCTCACCAGCGTCACTGTAGGCAGCAAGACCCTGACGGCGACCTACGCCGGTACCCTCACTAATCTGTCGAGCAGCGGTACCGCCACGCACACGGTGCTCGCAGCCGCCACCACCACCACCATCACCAGCGATACCCCGGATCCGTCCCTGGTGAACCAACCGTATACGGTGGCCGTCACGGTCAGCAGCAACCCCGGGGCGGGCACACCCACCGGTTCCGTATCGGTCAGTGATGGCAGTGGAGCGGGCTGCAACATCATCCTCAGCAATGGCGCGGGGAGTTGCCCGCTCAGCTCGACCAGTGCGGGCCTGAAGACCCTGACTGCCAGCTACACATCCCAGGGACAGGCTTTTGCTGCCAGCTCCGACACTGAAGCTCATACCGTGAACCCGGCACAGCCGGCGGCCACCACGACCTTGATCACCGGTCAGGCGCCGAATCCCTCGGTAGTGGGACAGCCGTACACGGTCAGCGTGACCGTGAGCAGCGCTGGGGGTACCCCGTCTGGCACGGTCACCGTCAACAATGGCGCCGGAGTCGGCACCAGCAGTTGCGAGATCACGCTGGCGGGCGGCAGCGGCGGTTGCCAGATCGCCAGCCTGCACGCTGGCAATCAATTGCTGACCGTATGCATGCAGACCAACAGCAGCTTCGCCGGCAGCTGCGATTCGGCATTTCACACCACGAGCAAGGCTGACACCGAGCTCAATTTCGGGGCGATCACCCCAAGCACACCGACTGTAGGTACTCCAACCACGGTCAATGTCACCGTCAGCGTGCAGGCCCCCGGCAGCGGCACGCCCACCGGAACGGTTCAGATCAGCGCCAGCCCCACGGAAACCTGCACGATCACGCTTCCGGCAAGCAGTTGTGCCCTGAGCTTCACCAGTGCTGGCGTACGCACCCTCACCGCCAGCTATTCTGGCAGCGCCGATTTCAATGCGGCCTCGCGGCCATTCACCTTGACCGTCTCGGCAGACGCCTTGTTCGCCAACGGCTTTGAGTAGGGTGTGCCGCCAGGGCTGCGAGTGGCTTCGCAGCCCTGGCGAGGCTAGCTGCGGTCCGCCAGTCGCTGGATGTTCTCGTTGATCTTGAACAGCACCATGATCAACTCGCAATAGATGCGCGCTCCCAGCGCGGCCAGGGGCACGCCGATGATCACGGTGATCAGGCGCATGCCGAAACCGCCCTGGCCGGCGACCAGGGTAAACAGGCCACCCAGTGCGATCAGCGCCAGGGCCAGCCAGTAGATGAGCGTGACGATCTTGGGGGTGATCATCGAGTCGAAATGCAATAGATCACGCATGGTCTTGCCTCCTTGGAGTGAGATGGGACTAGCAGGTCTTGCCCGACCATCTTAACCCAGGCCCGACTCCAGCAGGTCCGGGCTTTTCGCCGGGGCGGTCTGGGCCCTGCCCGGATGGTCGGCGGCACTGACCGTCGCCGAGGTGCTGTGCTCCAGTGCGGACAGGGTCTGGGCGAGCGTCGTCTCGAGGCGCCGCTGCTGGGCGTCACCGAGGTCATGGCCAGCGCGCAGGGCGGACTCGAGTTCGCTGCTGATACGTCCCAGTCGAACGCAGCCGGTGAGGGCGCAGGCGGCGCTCAGGCGGTGCAGTTGGCCGAGTGAGGCCGGCAAGGCCTGCGGCTGCTGCAGCATCGAGATCCAGCCCTGCGCTGTCTGCAGTTCCTTCAGCAGCATCAGACGCAGCGATTGCAGCGTCTGGATGCGACCACCCAGGCGGGTCAGGGCAGGCTCGTCGCTGAGGATGGCAAGTTCGGCGGCTTGAGCCGGGGCGGGATGTTCGGGAATGGGCGAGGCGCCCGCGATGTTGTCCGCCTCCAGCCACTGCAGCAGCGAGTCCTGATCGACCGGCTTGCGCAGAAAGACCACGCCGTCGGGCATCTCGGCGCCCGAGAGTTCGTCCCCGGATGTCAGCAGGACCGGCCGCGGCAAGGCCTGCGAGCGCTGTTGCAACCACTTCAGTCCATCCCCATCGGGCAGACGCCGGTCCACGATGATCCGGGCGAACTCGCCGTCGCTCAGCTGCGATTCCGCCTGTGCCAGAGAGCCACTGAGTACCGCGACGTGACCGCGCGCACGCAACAGTTCCAGCAGCCAGGTGGCGGCAATGGGGTCGTCGTCGATGATCAGGCAGGCGCGGGCGGGCATGGGCGCAGGATAAACCCCGTCGGCTCAATGTGACAAAAGGTCGCGCGGGCGCGATCAGTGCGCTAGATTCCCGCGATTCGAATAACGGGCTGGACTGCGCCTTGGAACTGCTGATTCAGGATCTCTCCCATGACGGACGCGGCATTGCCCGGGCCGGGCAGAAGGCCGTGTTCGTCTCCGGCGCCCTGCCGGGCGAACGCGTGCTTGCGCACGTGGTCAAGCGCCATCGCCAGTATGACGATGCGGTCGCCGACGAGATCCTGGAAGCCAGCCCTGATCGCATCCAGCCGCATTGCGCCCATGCCCAGATCTGTTCGGGCTGCAGCCTGCAGCATCTGTCGCCGCAGCAGCAGATCGAGTTCAAGCAGAAGCACCTGATCGACAATCTCGAACGCATCGGCAAGGTTAGCCCACAGCGCCTGCTGGCGCCGCTGCAGCGCGATATCTGGGGTTACCGGCGCAAGGCCCGGTTGTCGGTGCGTCACGTCGACAAGAAGGGCAAGGCGCTGGTCGGTTTTCGCGAGGCCAACGGACGCTATGTGGCCGAGCTGCAGAGCTGTCCGGTGCTGGATGTGCGGGTGGGGCCGCTGCTGGGGGCGCTGTCGGCGCTGGTGACGGAGATGGATGCGCGCGCCTCGATCCCGCAGATCGAGGTCGCCGCTGCCGAGCGCGCAGTGCTGGTGTTTCGCCATCTGCATCCGCTGTCGGCCGGCGATCGTTCCCGTTTGCGTCAGTTCGGGCTGGACCATGGGCTCGACATCGTGCTGCAACCGGCCGGCAATGACAGCCTGGTCGATCTCGATGGCGCTGCGCCGGCGGTGCTCAGTTACGCCATCGATGACACACTGTCGCTGGAATATCTGCCGCTGGATTTTGTCCAGGTCAACGACAGCATCAATCGCGCCATGATCGTGCAGGCGCTGGACCTGCTGGCCGTGGGGCCGAACGATCGGGTGCTCGATCTCTATTGCGGGCTGGGTAATTTCACGCTGCCGCTGGCGCGTCGGGCGGCCTCGGTCTTTGGTGTCGAAGGCGATGCCGGTCTGATCGAGCGCGCTCGTGCCAATGCCAGCCGCTGTGGCATCGGCAACATCGACTATGCCGTCGCCGATCTCAGCCTTGATCACAGCGGCGCCGCCTGGGCGCAGGGTGATTACACCCGCTTGCTGCTGGATCCGCCCCGTGCCGGTGCCGAAGCGGTGTTCGACTATCTGCCCGGATCCGGCGTGGAACGACTGGTGTATGTCTCCTGCCATCCCGGCACACTGGCCCGGGACACCGCGGTGCTGGTGCAGCGCAAGGGTTTCGATCTGGTCGCCGCCGGGGTCATGGACATGTTTCCGCACACCGCCCATGTCGAGAGCATGGCGCTGTTCGTGCGCCGTTGAGCCATCCACCGCCGCAGTCGACGAGGACGCCCTCATGGCCATCGAAATCGAACGCAAATTCCTGCTGAAGGGTGACGCCTGGCGCAATCAGGTGCAGCGCAGCGCCTACATGGCCCAAGGTTATCTGGGGGGCACGCGGGCCTCGGTTCGGGTGCGGGTCAGCGGTGATGTGGCCTGGCTCAACATCAAGAGTCAGACCCGTGGCAGCACCCGGCTGGAGTTCGAGTACCCGATTCCGCGCGCCGATGCTGACGTTCTGCTGGAACAGCTTGCGGATGGTCCGGTGGTCTCCAAGACCCGGCACTATGTGGAGATCGACAGCCATGTGTTCGAGATCGACGAATTCGATGGCGCCAATCAGGGGCTGATCGTCGCCGAAATCGAGCTTGGCAGCGCCGACGAGGCATTCCCCAGGCCGTCCTGGCTGGGGCTTGAGGTCACCGATGACCTGCGCTACTACAACCTCAGTCTGGTCAAGCAACCCTACAGCCAGTGGGAGCAGTCATGAGTGCACTGATGATCGGAATTGCCGGTGCCGAACTTGCCGCGCACGAGCGCGAGTGGCTGGCGCATCCGGCCGTGGCTGGCGTGATCCTGTTCAGTCGCAACTACGCGGATCGGGCGCAACTTGCCGATCTCTGTGGGCAGATTCGGGCGCTGGCGCCAGACAGTGTCATCGCGGTCGATCAGGAAGGCGGTCGGGTGCAGCGCTTTCGTGAGGGATTCACGCCGCTGCCGCCGCTCGCGCGCATCGGCGAGCTGCATCGCAGATTGCCCGCCGCCGCGCGGCGGGCGACTCGATTGCATGCCGAGATCATG
This sequence comes from Rhodanobacteraceae bacterium, assembly GCA_024234055.1. NCBI lineage: Bacteria > Pseudomonadati > Pseudomonadota > Gammaproteobacteria > Lysobacterales > Rhodanobacteraceae > Rhodanobacteraceae bacterium. The sequence goes on along the minus strand of JACKOW010000002.1, from coordinate 667,427 downwards.
GCGGTCGAGATTCTGGCGGCTGGACTCGACCTCAGCTTTGCGCCGGTGGCCGATCTGGGCCGCGGCAATCTGGCCATCGGCGATCGCGCCTTCGATGCCGATCCCGAGGCGTGTGCGCAGCTGGCCACCCTGTACGCCGACACCATGCAGGCCGTCGGCATGCCGGCGACGCTGAAACACTTTCCGGGTCACGGCAGCGTGCTGGCCGACACCCACCATGATCGCGCCATCGATAGCCGCACGCCGGCCGACATCTTCGATCAGGATCTGCTGCCCTTCGTGACCGGCATGCTGGCGGGCGCGCGGGCGGTGATGATGGCGCACGTGGAGTACCCGGCGGTCAGTCCCGAGGCTGCCGGCTATTCGCGATTCTGGATTCAGGACGTGCTGCGTCAGGCTCTGGATTTTCGCGGGGTGGTGATTTCCGATGACATCGGCATGGTCGCCGGCGCCGCTCTGGGTGCCGTGGGCGATCGCCTGGGTGCCCATCGCGACGCCGGTTGCGATCTGATCCTGGTGTGCGACCCACCGCTGGTGCCAACCGCACTCGACGCGGCCAGTGCGCTGCGCCTGCGTGCCACCAGCCGACTCTGCCGAGCTCTGCGTGGCCGTCTGCGGGCACCGTTGCGACGCGCTGTCGAAAGCTCGACTTGGCCTGATCGCGCCGCTAGGCTGGGCGCTTTGCTGGAGTTGATGGATTCATGAGCAAACTTGATTACGAGACGGCGCTGGAACGTGCCGATCTGCTGCACGACCGTCCAGCGCTGGAAGCGGCCCTGGATCGCATGGCGGCCGACATCAGCGCGCGCCTGAAAGGTCAGCGGCCGATCTACGTCACGGTGTTGACCGGCGGCCTGATCACGGCCGGCATGCTGGCGCCGCGGGTCGACGTCGACCTGGACTTCGACTATGTGCACGTGACCCGCTATCACGGCGAGACCAAGGGCGGAGAACTGCACTGGAAGGCGCGCCCGCGACATGATTTTGCCGGCCGTCCGGTGATTTTCGTCGACGATATCCTCGATGAGGGCCACACGCTGGATGCACTGAAGAAGCATGCGCTGGGCGCCGGCGCGACCGCCGTCTACATCGCCGTGCTGGTCAAGAAGGAGCACGACCGCTGCGTGCCGGGTGTGGTGGCGGATTTCGTCGGCCTGACGGTGCCCGATCGTTATGTCTTCGGCTTCGGCATGGACTTCGAAGAGCACGGTCGCAGCCTGTTCGGGATCTACGCCATATGAGCCGAGCCGATATCGGGATCATCGGTGGCACCGGCTTTGGCCGTCTGGCAGACCTGCAATCGGTTCAGTCCCTGGATCTGGACACCGCCTATGGCCCGCCGTCCAGTCCGGTGCTGGTCGGCAGCATGGCCGCCGTGCCCGTGGCCTTTCTGGCGCGTCACGGCACGCCGCATCGCATCGCACCCCATCGGGTCAACTACGCGGCCAATATTGCGGCGCTGAAGGCGGTCGGCGTGCGGCGAATCATTGCCATAAATGCCGTGGGCGGCATCGCCGAATGGGCCGGTCCGGGCGTGCTGGCGCTGCCGGATCAGGTGGTCGACTACAGCCATGGCCGCATCAGCAGTTTCAGCGATGTCGAGGGGCAGGCGGTCCAGCACATCGATTTCACCGATCCCTTCACCCAGGCGCTGCGGCTGAAGTTGCTGGAAGCGGCGCAGAGCGCAGCGATCGAGATGCACGATGGCGGTGTACTGGCGGTGACCCAGGGGCCGCGGCTGGAGACTCGCGCCGAGATCGTGCGACTGGCCCGCGACGGCTGCGATCTGGTCGGCATGACCTCGATGCCCGAGGCCGCGCTTGCCCGCGAGGCCGGTATCGACTACGCCGCCATCGCCGTGGTCGCCAATGCCGCGGCCGGCTGCGGTGGCAGCGAAGTCATCGGCATGCACGAGATCGAACAGACACTGGCGCAGGCCATGCATCGGGTGCTGAAGCTGGTCCATGCGGTGTTGCCGAGCCTGTAGTGCGGTGGCGGCTGTGGTATCACTGTCGCCGGATTCACCCGAATTCAGGGCGGTGCAGCGATGACCCAGCATGAGACCATGTCCAAGGTGGACACCGCCTGGCTGCGGATGGAACGTCCCACCAATCTGATGATGATCACTGGCGTGGTCGTGCTCGACCATGCCATCGACGTAGGCGAGCTCAAGCGCGCGGTCGAGGCGCGCTTCCTGGCCTTCAGGCGCTTCCGCCAGCGCGCCGTGGAGCTGGCCGGACAGTGGTTCTGGGAAACCGACGATTCCTTCGACATCAACTGGCACGTGCGCCGCGCGGCGCTGCCGCGGCCGTCGGGCAAGTCTGAGCTGCAGGAATACGTCAGCAATCTGGCCAGTTCGCCGCTGGATACCAGCAAGCCGCTGTGGCAGTTCCATCTGATCGAGAACTACGCGGGCGGCGGCGCGCTGGTGATCCGCATCCATCATTGCTATGCCGACGGCATCGCCCTGGTGCAGGTGATGCTGTCGCTGATGGATACCTCGGCGGCAGGGCGGCACGACAAGCCTCATCCCAAGTCCAGGCTGAAGCAGGCCGGCGGCACCATTTTCGAGCGCCTGCTGGCCCCGGCGCGGCACAGTGTGGAGCATGCGGCCGAGTTTGTGGAATCGGCGCTGGGCATGGCCTTCGAGTGGATGCGGCATCCTGCAGGAGCTGCCGAAACCTTGCTGGACACGGCCCGGACCGGAACGCGTGAGGCCACCGAGATCGGCAAGGAGCTGATCCACGCGCTGACCCTTTCGGACGATCCGGCCACACGCTTCAAGGGGCGCCTCGGGGTATTCAAGCGCGTGGCCTGGTGCAATCCGCTGCCGCTGCCCGAGGTCAAGGCCGCCGGCAAGGCGCTCGGCGCCACCGTCAACGATGTGCTGATGGCCTGCGCCGCCGGTGCCATGCGCGCGTACATGCGCGATCGCGGCGACGAGGTCGATGGGCTGAAGATTCGCGCCACGGTGCCGGTGAACCTGCGGCCGCTGGAGCACGCGCGCGAACTCGGCAACCATTTCGGTCTGGTGTTCCTCGATCTGCCCATCGGTGAGCCCAACCCGGTGGGTCGGGTGCACGCCGTGCGTGCCAGCATGAATGAGCTCAAGCATTCCAAGCAGGCGCTGGTGTCCTACGGCTTGTTGAGTGCGCTCGGTGTCGGTCCGGCCATGCTGCAGCGGCCGGCGCTGGAGATGCTGAGCCGCAAGGCCACCACCGTGGCCACCAATGTACCGGGACCCGCCGCGCCGCTTTACCTGTGTGGCGCTCAGGTGCGCGAAATGATGTTCTGGGTACCGCAGACCGGCTCGATTGCCATGGGCATCAGCATTCTGAGCTACGCCGATTCGGTCTATTTCGGACTGATCTCCGACAGCAAGCTGGTGCCCGATCCCGAGCAGATCATCCAGCGCTTCGGCGCCGAACTGGAGAAACTGCTGCTGATTGCGCTGATGCACGAAGGCGAGGCGCCTATCACGGCAGACAGCGCCGAGCACACGCTGATCGATGTTGTGACCTCAAAGGCATCGACAAAGCCCAAGGCGACAAGGCGGAAAACGGCGACCAAGCCGAAGGCGGCGGCAAAGCCGAAGGCTGCGGCCAGGGGGAAGGCTGCGGCCAAGCCGAAGGCCTAGGTCGCCAGCTCCCTCCGGCGTTGTCTCGGCGAGCTGTTTGGCCTGTCGAGGCTCCAGCGCCTTGTGGAGGGCGCCGCGCCTGCGGCGCCGCTCTTCGGGCTACGGGGAGGTCACGGCAACATCGGCCGCGCAGGCGCGCGTCCCTCCTTGAAGCCCGCAGTTCACGGCCCGTGCGCAGTCTCGGGCCACGCTTCCCGGGTCTCCGTCAGAGGATCAGGCCAGAGCATGCGCTGCGCGAGGAGCCTTTCGCAGCGGGCTCTGCAGGCTTCGTGAGAGAGCGCACAGACGCCACTTCGGGCTTACACTAAGGTCATTGATGGCAGATCCAGTTCCAACCTGCCAAACCACCTGAGCAGTTGATGCTTTGTGCTTGATTCTAAATGCCCTATCCTATGGTGATCTGACCCAGAAGGGCGGGAGGGCCAAAATGGCCGAGAAGATTTTCATTCGCATGAGCCTGTTGGCATCCACTTTGGCGGTGGTACTGGCGTGCGTGCCGCAGTCCGGACATGCCCAGGCGCAGAACTTCCAGATGCGCCTCGACCGGGCCATCGTCTATACGCCACTCTATCCTGCCGGCTTTGCCGACACCGTACCGCCGTACAGCATGTGCCGGCTCAATGGCGATGGAAACAGCGGCATGGCACTGCGCTTTCGGTACACCTGGAACAATACATTTCAGGAGTACATCTACACGGAGCCGGGCTCGACCTTCTATCCCTATTACTACATGCAGGGTGTGAACCCGAACCCGGCTCTGGTGCCGGCGACATCGGGCACCGGGCCGGTCTACAAGAACGTTGATGTCGGCTTGCTGACAGGGCCAGTCAATACCCTCGGCGTGCAAACACTCACCTTCCGTGGACGGACCTCGGGTTTCTTTGGACAGCCTGTATTGACGGCTTCTCTGCCAGTGCAGATCGAGACGATATTCGAACCCTATCCCACGGTTTATCGTGAGGTGCCAGATGGCGCTCTGGACATGCCAACGCGGCCCTGGTTTGCCTGGAGTCAGTCGGGAACGCCCGAAAGCGTGCGCTTCGACGTTGCTCCTTGCAGCAATGCGGCGGCAACAAACAACTCCGAGTGCACGTCAGCGATGCCATTCGCGCCCACGACAACCGCCTGTGGCAGCAGCCTCTATTGCTCGTCGGGTACATCGAATACCTTGCAATTGCCCATCACGCTGGCACGCGATACCGCCTATGAATATCGAGTGATTGGCCGAAATATCTGCGGCCTCAGCGATGAGCTGGCATCGACGCCTTCGCGTCCCTTCTTCCGCACCGCACAGGCTTGTTTCACCACCGGCGGCAGCATTCCCGATGGCGGTGTGGCCAATTTCGATGTGTCCACACTGGGTGTGAATCCGGGATCCCTGGTGCCCAATCTGCGCGTCACCGTGCACATCGATCATGCTCAGGTCAGCGATCTGCGGATTTCACTGACCAAGACCTCACCGGACAGCGCAGGCCCCTTGCTGCTGATGGATCGCCCCAGTGGCGCGAACTGTTCGGGTCGGCGCATCCAGGCGGTGTTCCGCGACGGTGCCATCTCTGCCGTGTCGGCCTGCAAGAATCAGGAGCCGGCCATCAGCGGTGCCATCTCGCCGGTGCAGGCGCTGTCGTCTTTTGCAGCCACCGAGGGTGGTGGCAATTGGCGACTGACAGTCGAGGACACCAATGCCAACGGCAAGGCCGGCTCTCTGCGCGAATGGTGTCTGTCAGCCGATGTGCCGGTATCGCCGACGGCCTTCGTGCAGCCGATGATCTGGGACAACGGCTTCGAGAATTCCGCCCCCTGATTCCCGCGGCCTCTGACTGAAGGCGTCGAAATCAGGCATGCAGCCCGAGTGCGGGCTGCAGGTAGGTGTCGGGGGCAGAGTTCAGTCTTCGAGTTCGCCCCGAGCTTCCTCGATATCCAGCGCCTCCATGGCGTCCGCCGGCTTGATGGCCACCGCGTCCTGGTAGGCCTTGAGCGCGTCGCTGGTGCGCTTCTTGCCGAACATCATCAGCAGACCATTGCCGTACTCGATATGAGCGATGGGCGCCTGCGGCGTCAGCTTGAGCGCTTCCTGAAAGTGCTTGATGCCGGTATCAGTCTTGGCGCCGTAGGTCATGCCCCCAATCAATGCGCCGATCTTGTCGATGATCTCGGCGTGATACAGGCCCATGGCGGTATGCGCCTCGGCATGCGCCGGTGACAGCTTCAGGGTGCGCTCCAGGCTCTCCTTGATCTTGCCGCCCAGACCCTGCGCCAACGCCTTGGTGATCGAGATGCACTGGCTGTAGCGGCCCAGTGCAAAGGCGTGGAAGTAATGGGCATTGGCATCGTCAGGCATGGCCTTGATCGCGGCCTCGGCGCGCTTGGCGCAATGCTCGAAGTGACCGACACGATCGGCTTCCTTGGCCAGATAGGTGGCGTAGATGCCCTCGGCCTTGTTGGCGATGGTGGCTGCGATCACGCCCAGCGCATCGGCGGCCTCGGTGGCCTTCTGGAACTCGCCGCGATGAAAATCACGCCAGGCCTCCTGCATGGCTGCGGCCACCGCGTCGGCGTCACCGCAATCCTTCAGCGCCGGATGCTTCTTCTGCAGTGCCGCCACGTGCTTCTTGTCGGGGAAAGGCTCCTGGTCGCCGGCGTGCAGTCGCGCCCAGGCTTTGCTCAATTTGGCGCCGGCGTAGTCAAAAGCTGCATCGCCGTGCGGAAACTTGACCCATTTCTTCGCAGCCATCCGGATTCCCCGATTGATCAGAAGCACAGAGCATGGTCAATCAGGACGACCGGAGCAAGTGGCCGCTGCGGCGCAGGCGTGCAGGCCGTGGTCCCTGGCCGGAATCGCCGCAGCGTCCGTCGGTGCTGCGGCGAGTGCCGACCCGCCACGCAGGCTCAGAACATCCACGAAATCCCGGCGTACCAGGTCCGGCGATTGGCCGGCTCCAGCCCGGTGGTGAAGGCGCGGGCGTAGTACTGACGATCGCCCAGATTGGATACGCCGCCCAGCAGTTTCCAGTGCGGCGACAACCGATAGTCGCCGGCCAGATCGATCACCGTGTAGGAGGGCACTATCGCCGGGACAAAGCTGTTTCCCGATCCTCGGGGGAGATTGCTGTCCTGCCAGTACTGGCTGTCCACACTCACGGCGCTCAACGACAGCAGGTAGGCATTGTCCTTGCGCCAGGTCAGTCCCGCACGGGCGATGTAGGAGGGCGCAAAGGCGGGCTCGTTGCCCACCTGGGAGCCGTTCAGGCTGCGCGTGAACTCCGCATCCAGTATGGAGACATTGGCAAACAGGATCAGATGACTGCCATCGGCACCGCGCTCACGTCCGGCCCAGAAGTCATATTCGCCCTCGGCCTCCAGGCCACGGTGCCGGGTGTCGCCGGTGTTGACATTGACGACGTCGGTGGCATTGATCTGGCGTGATTCGATGCGATTCTTGAAATTGGTCTGGAACAGGCTGATGTCGTAGTAGAAGCCGGTCTGCGGCCAACCGTGCACGCCCGCCTCGAAGCTGGTCGCTTCTGCTGGATCCGGTTGATTCTGTTCGACATTGAGATTGCCGAAGGGGCCGGCCACATCAAGCCAGCGCAGCGGCCGGTAGCCTTTGGAGATGTTGACATAGGTCTCGTGACCCACGCCAAAGTCATTGCCGAATCCCAGACCCCAGAGTGGCACGCTGCGGCGGTAATCCTGATTGATCAATGGACGGGTCAGGTTGGATGGGCGCACGGTTTCGGAAACGCCCAGCCGCTCGCGCTCGAAACGTACCGACGGCACGATATGAAAGCGCCCGAATCGGAACACGTTCTCGGCAAAGACCGCCCAGTAGTCGTTGCTGCGTTCCTGACGCAGGCGCGGCACCCCGTCGTGGTCGTTGCGCCGCGCCAGCAGGTCGGTATCGATGGTCTGCTTCCACGGGCTGTCGGATTGGTAGACGACGAAACCGGCGCTGAGCGCGCTTCCCTGTCCCCAGCGGTGCAGGACACGCGTGTCCAGCCCGGTGTAATGGAATTTCTGGTTTTCGAGAATGGTCGTGGCGGGCGGCGGCTGCGGTGCCACGAAGGCGCTGGCCGTGCGATGTGCCAGATCCTGATAACCGGTCCAGAGCTTGCTGGTCATCTGGGTAGTGTCGTCCAACTGGCCCTCGTAGCTCAGCGAGACGGTGTATCGGTCTACCCAGGTGCGATTGAACGGGCCTGGTACGGTGTCCTCGTCGGCCAGATATTGCGGCAGGCTGAGGCGACCGGCCTCACCACTGTCCAGGCGATAGGCGTGGACATCCAGGCTGAGGTGTTGTTCAGGGGCAAAGGTGTAGCCCAGGTGCATGTCGCTGGAATCGACATCGTAATCGGCATTGCGGCGCTCGCCGTCGGATTGGCGATGGGCAATGTTCACCAGATAGTCCCAGGCGCCCACCGTGCCACCCAGTTCGTTGAAACTGGACCAGAGTGAGTGGCTGCCGAAGACTTGATCGCTGCGCCCGGCCAGTTCGCGATCGGCCGGTGGCTTGCGCGTGATGTAGTTGACGACGGGACCAGGCTCGGGGCCATAGAGCAGACTGGAGCCGCCTCTGATCAAGGCAATCGACTCGATGGACTGTGGCACAGGCAGATAGTACAGGGTCGGGAAGCCAATCCAGTCGCTCTGGATCGGGATGCCGTCCTGGAGCGAAAGCACGTATTCGCCTTCTTGTGGATTGCCGATACCCCGATAGTTCATGTTGCCCTGGGACGGGGTCTGCTGCTCGGAGATGAACAACCCGGGCAGGCGCGCGAACAGCGCGCGCAGGTTGTTGTCGATCACCTCAGGCTGATCGGCCAGCTTGACCACGGAGTTCTTCTTGGTCACGGTGATCGTGGTGCCATCCACCTCCGGAAGCAGGTGAGCCCGCTTGGTTTCGATGTTGAAGAGCCAGGGGCGCTCCCGAACCGTGATCGCGTCCAGCGTCTGCGCATCCTGAGCGGGATCCTCGGCAGGCTTGGCCGGGGTGGTGCTTGTCGATTCAGCGCCCTGACAGGCGCCTGCGCCAGCCAGCAAAGCCAAGGCCAGGCCGCGGAACAATGGATGAGTCGTCATCGAAATCTCGCCATTCGGAAAAGGAGGCTTGGCTGCGCGTTCCCCGGTGGAAGGAAGGGATCGATTTCCGGGTCGTCAGCGAACTTCGATTCTCGGCAGGGTCAGAGCGTGCGGAAACCTGAGTGGGTCGGATTGCGCGACCACAAATAGGTGGAGTCAGTTCAAGACTCGGGAATGATCCGGGGGCATGAAGCTGAGCTTCTCTAAGCTGAATGCCGCAGAGTGCGCAAGGAACGCTTAGTGTGATTGTTCTATGTGCAGGGCTTACTTTGACTGTCAAGCGCGAGTGATGTGGCGCTCAGTTTCCATCAATGAGGAGTTTTACCATGGCTACGAAAAAGCTCGCCGGCAAGAAAGTGGTGCGCAAGGCCAAGCGCGAAGTCAACGAAGTGCGCGACAACGCGCGTGATCTGCTGCTGGCGTCGATTGGCGCAGTGTCGATCACCCGCAAGCAGGGTGCCAGCTTCGTCGGCAATCTGCTGGAGCAGGGCCAGGAGCTGCGCGGTCGCGCGTTGAAGCTGGCCGAAGGCAAGGTTGCAGACGTTCGCCAGCAGGTCGAAGGCGTGATCGGCAAGGTGCAGCAGCGCGCTGCCGCCAATCTGAGCCAGGTCGAAACCGTGGTCGGCGGTCAGGTGACCCGCGTGCTGGGTCGTCTGGGCGTGCCGTCCAAGGCTGACGTCAAGGAGCTGTCGCGCCGTGTGGCCGAGCTCAACAAGCAGGTCAAGGCGCTGCAGGCTGCGCGCAAGACCGGCGAAGCCAAGGCTGCCTGATCAAGGCAGTGGTCTGATGTCGCCGAAGGGCCGGAGCGATCCGGCCCTTCGTGTTTTAGTTGCTGCCCAGATACTGATCGGCCAGACGCGTGAGATGCGCCCGCTCGGCCGACTTCAGATAGGGCGCGATCAACACCATCACCTGATAGATCCCGCGGCCCAGATCGACCTCCGATTTGGCACTGGTCGCCGGTTTGATCTGCTGGAAATTGAGCCAGAAAGTGGTCAGCACCACGGTGTTCTGCGAAATCGCCTCGATTTCGCGCTGACTGGCCAGCATCGTTCCGGCCTTGACCATTTCCGTGCAGACCGTGGAAATGCTCTCGTGTGCGCGCTTGAGGATGCGCGAGAAATGCATCTTCAGCTTGCGGCTGCGGGTGAGCAGATCGACCAGATCACGGTAGACGAAGCGATAGTCCCAGATGCACTCGAACACCAGGTGCATCTGCAGCCACATGTCTTCGAGGTTGGGAGTTCGCCCCTCCGGCACCAGCAAGGCATCACCAATACGCTCCTCGAAGCGCGCGAACAGTTGCTCGATGATGTCGTCCTTGTTGCGGAAGTGATAGTACAAATTCCCCGGACTGATCTCGAGCTCGTCGGCGATGTGATTGGTGGTGACGTTGGGCTCACCCTGCGCGTTGAACATCTCCAGGCTCTTGGCCAGGATCCGATCACGCGTCTTGACTGGCACCGGTTCAGGGCTCACATCGACCTCAGAAGTTTCCGCCGAGGCGTTTGACCAGGTCGATGTACTTCTGCTTTGCCTCGTCATGGGTAAGACCCTTGAGTTTCTCCCAGGCTTCGTACTTGGCAGTACCCACGAAGTCGAAGAAACCGGGCTTCGGGCCCGAGACATCGCCCTCTGTTGCCTGCTTGAAGTGGCTGTAGAGCTTCAGCATGGTGTCGTTGTCGGGACGTTCCGGCAACTGCTTGGCGGCTTCGGTGGCGGCTTGAAACTGGCTTTCGATGTCTGACATCTGTGTTTCCCCCAGAAATTGTTGGTCAATCCCGGTCGCCACTATCGTTCCGACGATCAGGAATCGCAAGTGTTCCTGCAGCCCCTCTGTACAAGTATCACGTTCGAGTTGCTAGCGGCTCGGCTTCAGGCTGGTTATCTTAGGCGGCAATCCGCCGGTTCCGCGGCGGCCCAAATCTCGAAAACTTCGGGGGAGGAACAGGCATGACTTACTTCGTTACGGGCGCCACCGGCTTTCTGGGGCGATTCCTGATCGGGAATCTGCTCAAGCGCAAGGGCACGATTCATGTGCTGGTCCGGCGCGGCTCCAAGGAGAAGTTCGAGGCCTTGCAGGCCAGGTATCCGGAAGCCGGCGATCGTCTGGTAGCCGTCACCGGTGATCTGACCAAGGCCAAGCTCGGCCTGAGTGCCCAGGCGCAATCGCAGCTCAAGGGCAAGATCAAGCACTTCTTCCATCTGGCGGCCATCTATGACCTGTCAGCCAGCGCCGAGTCGCAGCAGGCGGCGAATATCGACGGCACCCGCAATGCGGTGCAGTTGGCCGACGCGCTGGGGGCGGGCTGCTTCCATCACGTCAGTTCGATTGCCGCCGCGGGCCTGTATTCGGGTGTATTCCGCGAGGATATGTTCGACGAGGCGGAGAACCTCGATCATCCCTATTTCCGCACCAAGCATGATTCGGAAGGCATCGTCCGCAAGGAGTGCAAGCGCCCCTTCCGGATCTACAGGCCGGGCATGGTCGTCGGCCATTCGCAGACCGGTGAGATCGACAAGATCGATGGTCCCTATTACTTCTTCACGCTGCTCAAGCGCATGCGCGAGCTGTTGCCGCCGTGGATGCCCTTGCTGGGCATGGAAGGCGGGCGCATCAATCTGGTGCCGGTGGATTTCGTGGTCAACGCCATGGACCACATCGCCCATGAAAAAGGCTTCGACGGCGGCTGCTTTCATCTGACTGATCCGGCGCCGCGCCGGGTCGGCGAGGTGCTGAACAGCTTCGCCTATGCCGGACATGCGCCGGAGATGACCATGCGCATCGACGCGCGCATCTTCCAGATCATCCCGGCGTCCATCCGCGGAGCGATCGGGATGTTGCCGCCGGTGCGCCGGATCATGGGGCACGTGCTCAAGAGCCTGAACATTCCGGCCGATGTCCTCAAGTTCTTCAACTATCCGACCCGCTTCGACAGTCGTGAAACCGAGCGCGCGCTCAAGGGTACCGGGATCAAGGTCCCTGATCTCGATACCTACGCCTGGCGCCTGTGGGACTACTGGGAGCGTCACCTCGATCCGGACCTGTTTGTCGATCGCTCGCTGTCCAGCCGGGTCAAGGACAAGGTGGTCCTGATCACCGGCGGATCCTCGGGTATCGGTCTGGCGACGGCCAAGAAGGTCGCAGCCGCCGGCGCCCGTACCCTGATCTGCGCCCGTGGACTGGAGGATCTGGAGAAGGCCAAGGCCGAGATCGAGGCCGAGACCAAGAACGCCAAGGTGTTCATTTACCAGGTGGATCTGGCTGACTTGGCTTCGGCCGATGACTTGGTCAAGAAGGTCACGGCCGAACATGGCGCGGTGGATGTATTGGTCAACAATGCCGGCCGATCGATCCGGCGCTCGATCGAACTGTCCTACGATCGCTTCCACGACTTCGAGCGCACCATGCAGCTGAACTATTTCGGGTCGCTGCGTCTGGTGATGGGTTTCCTGCCGGGCATGACCGAGCGCCGCAAGGGGCATGTGATCAACATCAGCTCGATCGGTGTGCTGACCAACGCGCCGCGGTTCTCGGCCTATGTGGCCAGCAAGGCCGCGCTCGATGCCTTCTCACGCTGCGCCGCCAGTGAGTTCTCGGACAAGAACATCCACTTCACCATCATCAACATGCCCTTGGTGAAGACGCCGATGATCGGCCCCACCAAGATCTACGACAACGTGCCCACGCTGACTCCGGACGAGGCCGGCGACATGGTGGTGCGCGGCATCATCGAACGCCCGCACCGTTTGGCGACACGCATGGGCATTTTCGCGGAAATGCTGCACCTGATGGCACCGAAGGTCTACCAGGTGGTGCTCAACACCGCCTTCCAGCTGTTCCCGGACTCCGCGGCTGCCAAGGGCGTGAAGGGTGGTCAGGAAGCGCCGCCGTCAAGCGAGCAGGTGGCCTTCGCCTCGCTGATGCGCGGCGTGCATTGGTAGCCCGCTGAGCAGTATCGCTGGCACGGAAAGGGCGCCTTCAGGGGCGCCTTTTTCGTGAGCAGATCGTGGCCGAGAGCTGGACACAGAGTACGCGAGGGAAAAGCAGCGAGAACGCGAAGAACAGCGTCCAGAAAGCAAGGATGCGCCGAACGTGTTGTTCGAGAAAAAGACCACGCGGACTTGAAAGCGTTTGGCGAAGCCGACGGCCGCATCGGGCGGCTTCATCTTGGTGCGCTGCGACTGGATTCCCGCTTCAGCGCCCTTCAGCGGAGGGTGCTGAACCAGCCGTCGATCCGGGCGTCGACGGATTTCTGTTCGCAGGCGCTGATGTGGGCGAATTCGTTGCTGCGGCCGCAGTAGCTGTAATCCTTGGCCCAGGCATTGTGATTCTCGGCCAGGGTGCGGATCGCATCGACGATGTACTGGGCTTCGGCGTTGGTCATGGTCGGGTGCAGCGACAGCCGCACCCAGCCCGGTTTGTCGCTGAGGATGCCGCAGCTGATCTGGTCGGTGATCGACTTGGAATGCTCGTGCGAGACCTGCAGCAGGTAGTGGCCGTAGGTGCCGGCACAGGAACAGCCGCCGCGCACCTGGATGCCATAGCGGTCGTTCAGCAGCTTGACCGCCAGGTTGTAATGCAAGTCATCGATGTAGAAGGAAATGCAGCCGATGCGCTGGCGCTGATTCGCGGCCAGCACCCGCACATTGGGGATGGCCAGCAGTTGTGGCCAGATCAGATCCAGCAGTTCTGCTTCGCGCGCCAGGATGTTCGGCACGCCCATTGCGTCCTTCAACTGGATGGCCAACGCCGTGCGGATGGCCTGCAGAAAGCCGGGCGTGCCACCGTCCTCGCGGGCTTCCACATCGTCCACGTACTTGTGCTCGCCCCAGGGGTTGGTCCAATCCACCGTACCGCCGCCGGGGTTGTCGGGCACACGATTGCGATAGAGGCGCTTGTTGAAGATCAGGATGCCGCTGGTGCCGGGGCCGCCGAGGAATTTGTGCGGCGAAAAGAAGATCGCATCGAGGCCCGCATCCGGTCGCCCGGGCGGGTGCATGTCGATCTGGATGTAGGGCGCGCTCGCGGCGAAATCGACGAAGCACAGGCCGCCGGCGCGGTGCATGCGTTCGGCGATGTCGTGATAGGGCGTGATGATGCCGGTGACGTTGGAGCAGCTGGTGATGCTGGCGATCTTGATCTTGCGGTCGGCGTATTCGATCAGCAACTGATCCAGGCCGGCCAGGTCAACCAGGCCATCGGCGGTGGCCGGGATCACCCGCACTTCGCAGATGGTTTCCAGCCAGGAGGTCTGGTTGGAATGGTGCTCCATATGGGTCACGAACACGATCGGCCGCTCGCCGCAGGGCGGACGGATCTGCGCCAGATAGTTCTCGTGCACGCGCAGGCCGAGGATGCGCTGGAACTTGTTGACCACCGCAGTCATGCCCGAACCGTAGGAGACCACGGCGTCGTCCTTGCAGGCATTGACGTGGCGCTTGATGATGTCGAAAGCGCGGTGATAGGCGCGCGTCATCGTGGTGCCGGTTTCCGAGGTCTCGGTGTGGGTGTTGCCGACGAAAGGGCCGATCTGGTGGTGCAGCAGATCCTCGATGGGCCCATACAAACGACCGCTGGCGATCCAGTCGGCGTAGACGATGCGCTGACTGCCGAAAGGACTGTCGAAGCGCTGGTCGATACCAACGGTGTGCTGGCGGAAAGGCGCAAACCAGTCCTCCAGACAGATCGATTCATGGGATTGCGGCGGCAGCGGACGTACGGCAGACATGGCATTCTCGATGCAGTGTCGAACGGCCCTAGGGGCACATTCACAGAGGCCGCCATGATACCCCGCGGAGCATGGGGCTGTGCTTCGGGTTGGTGTCGTGCTGTTGCAGGTCCAGACTTGTCTGGACGCTCTTCCGGCGGAGTGCGGGAAGCGGATTGACCCACCGAGAGTTCAAGCGTAGGCGCGCCCTTGAGTCGCGATCATCCTGTCGCAAGACGTCGACAGCGGTCGCGCCGCAAGGGCGCTCCTACAGCGGTCGCGCCGCCGGGGCGCTCCTACGGCGGGCTGTCCTGCGCCTGCGTCAGTCGCTCACGCAAGCCGCCGGCGCGCAGGCTCACCTGGTCGAGCGCTGCCTGCAGACTGGCTGCGCTGCTCCAGATCTCGACGCTGCGCCGGGCGCGGGAGACGCCGGTGTAGAGCAGTTGTCGTGACAGGATTTGACTGCTGGCGTCGGGGGGCAAGAGCACGGCGACGTGGTCGTACTCGGAGCCCTGGGCCTGATGGACGGTCAGCGCGTAGGCCAGATCATGCTCGGGCAACTCACGGGGTGAGAGCATGCGCAGACTCCGTGCGCCGTCGGCATCCAGGCTCTCGAAGCACACCCGCAATTCGCCGCCGATGGGCAGCGTCAGGCCGATATCACCGTTGTAGAGGCGGCGGCCGTAATCATTGTGGCGGATCAGCACCGGCCGGCCCGGATACCATAGCGCGCCACCGAGTTGCTGGCGTCGCTGGGCATCGATCCAGACATTGAGTTCGCTGGCACCATAGCGTCCGGAGCGCAGTGCACAGAGCAGTTGCAGCTGGCGCAGGGCGGCGAAAGCCTGGTGCGGATCGCTGGCGGTGCGCGACAGCTGCGTCTGCAGTGCCGGCCACTCCGGTCGCGCCAGCCAGCGCTGAAGCTGCCGCGCCAGCGCGGCGGGATCATCGGTGGGAAACCAGTGTTGCTCGGCGTCGGCCGCGAGCAGCGCGTGCACTTCGCCGGCCGCGCCGCGACGGATCGCGGCGTAAATCCGGGCCAGAGTGCCGCCCGCACGCCAGACATGGCGTAGCTCGGCGTGATGGCCGCCGAGTGCCGGATCGGCAGCGGCGGCCTTGACCAGATCGGCCAGAACCGATCCGGCCGACACCGATACCAGCTGATCCGGATCACCGATCAGGATCAGCGTTGCGTTGTCGGCCAACGCGTCGAAACTGGCGCGCATCAGCGCCAGATCCACCATCGAGGCCTCGTCGATGACCACGATCTGATGCGGCAGGCGCTGATCGCGATCGAAACGGAAACGGTCGAGCTGCGGCTGGAAGCCGAGCAATCGATGCAGGGTCTGGGCGCTTTCCGGAATGGCTGACAAGGCTTCGGTCCAGCCCTGGCCGCGATCAGCCAGACTGGCTGCCAGTGCCTGCTTGCCCTCGCGCAGCGCCTGCGAGAGCCGCTGCGCGGCCTTACCGGTGGGCGCCGCCAGGGCCATGCGGATCTCGCCCTGGTGCCCGCCGTGCCGTTGCAGCATCAGCAGCAGGCGCAGCACGGTGCTGGTCTTGCCGGTGCCCGGCCCACCGCTGAGCACGAACAGCTTCTTGCCCATGGCCGATTGCACAGCCTGGCGCTGGCCGCCGGCGTGCACCGGATTCATGCCGGCGAACAGCAGATCCAGATCCGCCTGCAGCGCCCTGCTGTCGACGGTCTGCGCTGCACTGATGCGTGCCGAAACTTCGGCGGCAATCCGCTGCTCGTGCCGCCAGTTGCGCCAGAGGAAGAAATCGCCGGCCGCGGTCAGCACGCAGGGCTTGAGTTCGCTGCCGTCGCCGACCCAGGGGTGGATCGCCAATTCACGGAAATCGCCGTCGGCGCCGAGGCGCACGCAGGCATGGCCATCGGCCTCGGCCGCGACCGCCAGCCCGATGGCCCGGGCCAGCACGGCCGACCCCGAGCGTTTCAGCGCCCAGCGCTGCATGGCGGCATCCAGCGCACCGACGCGTTCGGCGGTGTTCATGGCTGCACCTCGGCGCCGTCGAACAGCGCATCCAGAGCCTCGATCAGCGCCACCGGGAAGGATCGGCGCCACAGGCCGGCACCGGGGCCGAGGCCGATCGCGCGCAGGAACAGATACCAGCTCTCGCCCAGATGGTCCTCGGACCGGTAGTCGTCGATGCGCTGTCCCAGATAACGATGCAGGGCCACACTGTAGACCAGCGCCTGCAGGCCGTAGCGATGCTCGCGCATGCTGGCTTCCAGTCGCTCGGGCTGATAGTCGTTCAGGCTGTCGCCCAGCCAGTTGCTCTTGTAGTCGAGCACATGGAAGCGGCCCTTCCATTCGAACAGCAGATCGATGTAGCCCTTCATCAAACCACGCAGCACCCGGCCATCATCGGCGGGCGGCCACCAGTCCCCCAATCCATGTGCCTGCAGCAGCGCGCCGAGCCGACCCCAGCGGGCTGCATCGAGAGCGAAGGCGAATTCGAATTCGGGTCGGCGCTTGTGCGCCGGCAGACGCCCCAGCTTCAGGCCCGGTGCCAGTTCGGACTGCAGGCAGCGGTCGAGCATGGCCGCGATGGCCCTCAGCTGTGCAGAAGCCTGCGCCGGGTCTAGGCGCACGCCTTGTGCCTGCAATGCGGCTTCGATGCGCTCGATCTGCTGGGCAAAGCGGAGCTTGCCGGCATCTTCTTCCAACAACTGATGCATGGCATCGCCGAAACGCGGGCCCTTGAGCCCCGACAGCGCCTGCAGCAGCGGGTGCGCAGGGCCTGCATCCGGCACGGGCACAGCCTCGCCTGGTAGCGTGATCTCGTCCTCGGCGCCACGCGTGTTGTCCCTGGTGCTGCTGGCGCCGTACTGGGTCAGCGAGGAAAAGCTGTGCAGGCCAAAGCGCGGTCGCGGGACGCGGCTGGGCGTTCTGGCCTGACGAACCTGATCGCTCGCTGGTGCTTGCGTGTATTCGGCAGGCGCATCCGCCTCGAAGCTCAGGGCCAGGCCCGGAACCTCTTGCGTCAGTGCTTCCCAGGGTACGCCGTCGTGCCTGGCGCTGGCGCGGGCCAGCGCCGCCCCCAGCAGGATGTCCAGCTCGCCCCTTCCTGGCCGCGCGGACTCGGCGCTGGGCGCCACATCTGCACAGGCGTAGATCTGGCAACGGTACTTGGCCCGGGTCAAGGCCACATACAGGCGCCGCAGGCTTTCCTGCATGTCCTCTTCGGCTTCGATCAGCTTGTGGGCGGTGAAGTTGGCGCTGCCCAGATCGAGTCGGCGCCGATGCTCGCCGTCGTGGAAGACGGCCCAGTCTACACTCGGGATCTTGCGATGGCGCCAGGCCATGGGCACGAAAACCACTGGGAACTCCAGACCCTTGCTGGCGTGCAGGGTGAGCAGTTGCACCCGCCTGGCCTCGCTCTCGATGCGCAGCTGCAGCTCTCGGCTGGCGTCTTCTTCGGTCAGACCTTCAGAACGGGTTGCGATCAGCCAGGCATAGAGTTCCTCCGGCCCGTAGCACTCGGCCGCGGCAGCTTGCAGAACTTCCCCGAGATGGCGCAGATCGGTCAGGGCGCGCTCGCCGTCGGCGGCAGCCAGCAGCCGCGGCGCCTGCTGCAGCACGATCGATTCGATGACGGCCAGAATGCCGCGTCGATCCCAGAGCTGGCGCCAGTCGCCGAAACGTGCCAGCTGTGTTTCCCACAGCGACGGCGAATGCGCCATGGCAGCGAGCTGGCTGGCATCGAATCCCAGCAGGCGCGTTGCCAGCGCCCCACGTACGGCGTAGTCGTCGTTGGCGTTCAGCAGCGCATGCAGCAGCAGCTGCAGATCATCGGCCCAGGGCGTGTCGAGCACGCTGGTCTTGCCGCTGCCGACCACCGGCACCCGGCGCTCGATCAGACGAGCGCGCAGATCGCTGATCTGCCGATTGGTGCTGAGCAGTACGGCGACATGACCAGGCTCGATCGGCTGGCCATCGATCTGCAGGTCGGCGCGGTTGAGCAGGTGGGCGATGTCGTCAGCGCAGGCTTCCAGAATCGCGTCATCGCGATCGTCCAGGTTCTTTCCGGGCGGCGTCACCAGCCGCAGATGCAGCGCCGTGCTGTCCTTGG
The DNA here is from genome assembly GCA_024234055.1 of Rhodanobacteraceae bacterium. Lineage (NCBI taxonomy): Bacteria > Pseudomonadati > Pseudomonadota > Gammaproteobacteria > Lysobacterales > Rhodanobacteraceae > Rhodanobacteraceae bacterium. The sequence continues at coordinate 648,905 of JACKOW010000002.1, read as the reverse complement.
AGTCATGCCAACGCCCAGGCTCGCCCGGCAGCACCGGCACATAGCTGATCTGGCCGCCGCCGAAGGCATCGTCTCCCGCCAATCGGTAAAGCTCGTTGAGCGCGCGCAGCAGCGCCGGATGGGAACGGAAGTTGTGGCGGATCGAATGAACCCGTTCCGGTGGCAGCGCCTCGCGGGCAGACAGATAGGCGTGGATATCGCCACCGCGAAAGGCATAGATGGCCTGTTTGGGATCGCCGATCAGGATCAGCGTTTGCGCCGCCGGGGCCTTCGCCAATGTCTGGAAGATCTGCCACTGGCGGGCATCGGTGTCCTGGAACTCGTCGATCAGGGCCGCCGGCCAGGCTTCGGCCAGGCGCTCCGCCAGAGCCTCGCCGCGCGCACTGTGCAAGCGACCATGGACTTCCTCGATCAGGGTCGTGTAGGTGATCTGCCCTCGGACCTGCAGCCGGTGACGGATCTGGCCGCGTACAAAAGCGGCACAGGCCAGGGCGGTGGCCTGATTGACGCGCTGTTCGACCCGTTCGAACAGCGCTTGAGCCTGCGCCAGCGTCTTCAGTTCCGGACGTTGCTCGAAGGGGAGCGTGTTGCTCTGTTTCCACTGTCCCCAGAGTTTGTCGGCCTGCAATACATCGTGCAGGTCGGACCACGCCGCGCGACCCGGATCGGCATGGTCGACGGCTTCCAGCAGGCTGTGCAGCGCGCGTCGCAGTCGCGAACGGGCGACATTCTTGAAGGCCCCGCTGTCATCGACCGTGGCCCGCAAGGCGCTGTGATCCTGGGCGCAGAAGGCCTGCCACCAATGGCGCAAACGATCGGTATCGGAGGCCAGAATGGCCTCCGGTTCAGCGCTGAGCAGTGCTCGCACCCGCGCCATCAGCTTGGCCGGCCCGCCATCGAGCACCATCGCCATTTCCCAGGGATCGGGCTGTTCGACCAGGAATCGTCCGCGCCAGAAATCCTCCACGCACTCGCGCAGCAGCGCAGTCTCATCGACCAGTTCGCCGAGGTTGAAAGGCACGCCGGTGTCGAAGGGGAAGTCGGTGAGCACCCGGCGGCAGAAGCTGTGGATGGTGGAGATCGGCGCCAGATCGATCTCGGACAGCGCCAGCCGCAGCCGTGCCTGCAGCAGGGCCTTGGGCTGCGCCATGGCCAGATCGGCCAGCCAGGCACGGAGTTCGGCATCGGCCTCGGCGCCACCCAACGCTCGCTCGGCATCCAGCAGGCGGGTGCGGATACGGGCCTTGAGTTCCTGCGCTGCGGCATCGGTGAAGGTGGTCACCAGAATCTGGCGGACGCCCAATTGGCGCTCCAGCAGCAGGCGCAGATAGAGCAAGGCGATGTTGTAGGTCTTGCCGGTACCGGCGCTGGCCTCGATCAGCGTGGTGCCGGCGAGATCGAGCGAGCGCCAATCGAGTTCGCGGGGGGCGCTCATGCCGCTGCCCCGCGACGGGTCGGCGGATCGAGCAGACACCGCAAGGCCAGCGCCAGCTCGGCAAAGCGACGATGGGCCTCGGTGCCGGCCTCCAGGAAGTCGGCGTTGCCGCCGAGCAGAGTGTTGTAGCCGGGCGCGTAGCCGGATTCACCGGTGCTGGCAAAAGCCCCCAGCCATGCCTTGCGGGCCTGCGCCAGGGCTAGATCGGGGTCATTCGGATGCTCCCGCAAGGCTTGCGCATACTCGTAGCTGGTGCGGGCGAAGTATTGTCCGCTGCGCTCGCTGGCGGCGCCAAAGGTGTCGAGCAACAATCCCAAGCTCTTCTGAAGCGAGAGCGGATCGGCATCGAACTCGGTGAGCCCGTGCAGCACCGCACCGACCTTGTTGTCGCGATGCAGCAGCGCACAGTGGTAGCGGGTATGTGGGTCACTCAGGCTCAGCGCCGCCCATCGCAGGTACAGCGGCAGCAGCTGCCCGAAATGGACTTGGCTGCCACTGTGAACCTGCAGCAGCCAGCAGTCCGATCCGTGCGCATGCAGCGGGCCGATGGTGCCGACCAGCCGGTGCTGACCCACGGCCAGATCCATGGTCCGTGTCAGCGCCACCGGCTTCGCATTGTGGAAAGGTGGCAGGCTGCGTGCCGCGGCCAGCAGGGCCTGCGCCGAGTCGCGAAGCTCCTCGAAGGCCTTGGCGCCCACCGCACCGGCCGCCAGTTGGCCGGCGTGCAGCAGATGTCGCGGTGGCTGCGTCGGTATCTCGTTCCATCCCTGTTGCAAGGCATGCCAGAACAGGTCGATGCCGCTGCGGTCAAAGCGTGCCAAGGCCGGTGTCAGCGCTTCCTGGTCTTCCGAGGCGTCCTGCTCCAGCGCCTCGCGCGACAAGCCTAGCGCGTGACGGCACAACCATTCGCTCGGGCGGGCGTAGTAGCTGCAGATGGCATTCAGTTCGATCTGCGCGCCGGAATCGGTGGCCGGCAGTGCCCCGGGCCCGTCGATGAAGCGCCAGTTGCCGACGCCATCGGCGCGGCTCGCCGCGGCGTACTCGCTGGAGTAGGAAAACAGCCGAGGATCGCCGTCGGCGCTGAAGTAACGGCCATCGAAGGGTTGCAAGGGATGGCGCACGCACCAGGGCCGGTGGCCTTGGTCGTCACGCAGCTCAGCGGCATGTTGCTGGTCAAGAAAACCCAGCAACTCTGCCAGTGGCAATGCCGGATTGCGGGGCTTGCCATCCTGCGGGCCTTCGGCCAGGTAGCTGAGGTGCAGCGCATCGCGCGCGCTCATCAGCGCTTCCAGGAACAGATAGCGGTCATCCATGCGGTTGTCGCGATCCCCCAGGCGCGGATGCTGCTGCATCAGATCCAGCCCGGTGTCCGTCCGCGGCCGTGGATATTCGCCGTCATTGAGCCCCAGCAGCGCGACCACGCGGAAGGGGATTGCCCGTTGCGGCACCATGCCGCAGAAGCTGATGCCGCCAGCCAGGAAGGCCTGACGTTCGGGGATGCCGTCGAGGCCGGTCTTGAGGAGGTCGCGCAGCACTGGCCAGTCGATCTCGGGATCGGCGTTGGCCTGGGCGCATTCGCGGGTGATGCCCGCGACCAGCTTGTCCAGCGCGCGCAGGGCCTCGGCCTCGTCGGCATCGTCGGGATCGCCCTCGAACAGGGCCAGCATCCAGCGCTGCAGCAACTCGATCCAGCGCGTGGCCGGCAGCAGTTGCCGGCTGTGGCTGCGCCAGTCCTGCAGAATGTCGATCAGCGCCGACAGGGCGCCGAGGCAAGCCGCATCCGGACCGTGCACCGGGTCGGCCGGCAGGAACTGGTCCTGCAGCAGCCAATCCGGATCTTCATGGCCGACCAGCAGGCCGGCAGCCATGCGGTCAATGCCGAAGGCAAAGCTGTTCTGATCCACCGGGGCCGCGCCGAAATCGGCCTTCATGGACCCATCCAGGCCCCAGGCCACCTGAACCCGATCGAGCCAACGCGCCAGCGCCTGATGGCGGCTCTGGTCCAGGCCCAGGCGCCGCGCCACGGCCGGCAGTGCCAGCAAGGCCAGCACCTGCGACCGGCTGATGCGCTGCGCCGGCAGATCCAGCAGTTCGCGAAAGGCCTGCAGCAAGGGATGGCTGCGCGCCAGTGCGACATCGGCCAGATACCAGGGCAGGGCACTGTCGCCGCGCCCCGGTTCGCCGAAGATCACGGGCAACAGCGGCGCGTACAGGGCCATGTTCGGCGCCATGACCACGATCTCGCGGGGGTTCAGCGTAGGGTCTGCGGCCAGCCGGTCGAGCAGGGCGTCCTTGAGTACCTCGAGTTCGCGCAACCGGGTGTGGCATTGGTGCACCTGCAGGCTGGCATCGTCGAGTGCGGCGGCCAGATCCACATCTGCCGCCACCCACTCGGGCCGCAGACAGCGCAGGCTGTGCTGCAACCGCTGCAGCAGCGCGGCCCGCGTCGGCAGCGGCGCCTGCAGGTCCAGATCGGCCTGGTCACGGTCGTCCTGGGCACTGTCGAGCGCATTCAGCAGCAGCGTGAAGTGCTGTCCCATGCGCCCCAATGCCGCCAGCAGCGGATGGCCGATGTCGAGGAAGGCGCCACCCGCCAGTTCGCTGCGGTAGACCTCGGCGCGCGAGCGCAGATCCTCCCAGAGTTCGCGGCAGGGATCGGGAAAGTACAGTTGCACGATCTGCCTCTGTCCCAGCTGTTGCAGCGCCATCAGCGCGTCGGGCGGCAGATGGCTGACGCCGAACACGTGCAGCGCCGGTTCTTCCGGGTCGCTGGGCAGATTGCGCAGCTGCTCGCCAAGCTCGCCCATGCGCTGGCCGCGGTGACTGAGGCCAATCTCCGCCACCAGCTGCCGCCACAACTGGCCTTGCCAGTGATCGGCCACCGGGCTGCGCTGCCGCCGCTCCCAGGCAAGCAGCCAGTCGCGGCGGTACACCAGATACTGGCCGTACAGTCCGGCCAGCCGATCGGCCAGCTGGAAGCGTCGGCGCGGCGCCTCTTCGCCCTCCAGATAGCGTGCCACTTCAGCGCAATCCAGCTGCGGCAGCAACTGGTAGATGCGCCAGCGCAGTGCCGGGCGGCGGTAGGGGGCGATGGCGATGGCCTCGGTTCCGAGCACCCGCTGCGCCAGCTGATCCAGCCATTCGCTGGGCAGCAGCATCTGCAGATTGGCGGCGATGCGCGGCAAGCCGGGCAATTGATGCTCGGCCAGTCGCTGGGTCAGCCAGCGTTTCATGCCCAGATGGCCCACGATCAAGGTCTGTGGCGACAGCACCGAGCGCGGCCGCAAGCGCTGCAGCTTGACCGCCAGAATCTCGGCCAGGCGCTCGATACGGCTGCTGCGGAAGACCTGAAGCATCTGGGTAGCAGAGCGCTGGTGGGACCGATAGTCACTCTAGCGTGCCCGCGGGGTGATCTGAAGCGGGGTGTGTTCCGCGGGGCGACATGTGCTGGTCCGTCGCGAAAACCGTTGGCTGCGGCGAGCTCCTGCCAAGAATGCAGGACGCAAAGGACGCGAAGGAAAAGCAGAAAGAACGGGAAGGAGAGCGTTCAGGTCAGGGGTATGCCCTGACGAGATGGTCATTGCGGTAGCCTGTTGTGCCGCGCAGCGGCTCAGCGGGGCTTCTCGCGTCACCGCCCGGCGAGCGCTGCGCGCACTTCGGGCTACACAATGCGGGCCGCTTGAGGAGGGACGCGCGCCTGCGCGGCCGCTGTTGATCTTCGGGTACGCCGAGCCACGTCGCCCTGTTCGCACCCTTGCCGGCACTTTGCGGCATCATGCCGATCCGCCAACAACTCGCCTCGCCGCCGTGGACCACGCCACATCATCCTCGCGCGCCAACTGGCTGGTCGCCGCCTTCCTGCTGGTGATGGCGCTGGCCTTCCAGGGCTCGCGGCCGCTGTTTGATCCGGATGAGGGCCGCTACACGGCGGTGGCGCTGCAGATGCTGGACAGCGGCAACTGGCTGATGCCGCAATTCAACGTCTACCAGGATCACCTGACCAAGCCGCCGATGACCTATTGGGCGCTGGCGAGCAGCATGGCGCTGTTCGGGCAGAACGAATGGGCGGCGCGCCTGCCCAATGCGCTGGCATTCTGGCTGACCGGCTTGCTGGTGCTGCTGCTGGGTCGTCGATTTGTGCCCGATCGACCGTGGCTGCCGGCCCTGGTCTGGGGCAGTGGCGTGGTCACGGCGCTGGGCGCGAACGTGATCAACACCGACACCTTGCTGGCGCTGTTCGAGACCGCGGCCATGGTGGCCTGGCTGCGCAGTCGCGATGCCGATGCGTCGGCGTGGCGCTGGCGCCTGCTGATGTGGAGCGCTTTCGGTCTGGCCTTTTTCACCAAGGGACCGCCGGCACTGCTGCCGCTGCTGCCGATCGTGGTCATCAGCACGCTCGAAGGCGGCTGGCGGCAGGCGCTGGCAGTGTTCGACTGGCGCGGCGTGCTGATCTTCCTGGTGCTCGGCGGCTGGTGGTTTGTGGCATTGATGCTGCAGCGTCCGGAACTGGTCGAGTATTTCCTTGGCTACGAATTGCGCGATCGTTTGCTCAGCGATGTGCACAAGCGCAATGCCGAGTGGTATGGCGCCTTCAAGATCTATCTGCCGATCCTGGCGCTGATGCTGCTGCCGTGGATCTGCATGCGCATCGGCTGGATCAGCGGCATCTGGCGCGGACGTCGGCTCGGCTGGTGGCAGCAGTGCTGGCAGCGCGACCGACAGCGTGTCGTCCTCTTGCTGTGGATCCTGCTGCCGCTGGTGGTGTTCTTCCTGGCCCGATCGCGGCTGTATCTGTACCTGTTGCCGCTGGCGGTGCCGATGGCGCTGCTGATCGGGCGCGATCTGTCGTTGCGGATCCCGACCCCGATGCCGCGACGCTGGCTGATCGGCCTGGCCCTGTGTGGCTTGGTCATTCTGGGATTGAAGGGCGCGGGCAGCACGCTGACCGGCTCCAAGGACGCTCGTCGCTTTGCCGCGCAGATCCAGCAACTGGCGCCGGAAACGGAACGCCTGCTGTTCTCCGATGTCACCGCCCGCTACGGTTTGCGCTTCTACCTGCAAGTGCCGGTGCAACAGGTCGGGCGCACCCATTCGAACAGTCCGCTGGCCCGCGCCCAGACCGAGAACGTGCTCTGCGATCAGGTGCGCGCCTACCCAAAGTCTCTGGTGATCACCCGCGGCCTGGCCATGGGCAAGCGCATGTTGCCCGAAGCCAGGCCCGAGTGTCCGGGCATCGTGTTCCAGTCCTTGCAGCCCGACAGCGGATTGTGGCGCGTGGATTGGGCGCAGTCGCAGGTGCAGCCGGCAAGCCCGACGCCCTGGTAGAGCGGAGCTTGCTCCGCTGCTTCTGCTTGGCTTCTGCTCGGCTTGTGCAGTGGCTGCTTCCGGCAACCTGGAAAAGCCGCAATCCCTGCCGAGCAAGCTCGGCACTACAACAGCCTCGTACGCCGATGCTGTTCGGGTGGTCAGGCGACTTGCGATTTCGCCGCGCCCCTGAACGAATAACGCAGCGCCAGCGCCGGCAGCACCATCAGCGTCAGCAAGGTGGAGCTGACCAGGCCGCCGAGCACGGCGATTGCCATCGGCGCTTCGATTTCATGACCGGCGCGGCCGATGCCGAGCGCCAACGGGACCAGCCCCATGGCCGTCACCAGCGCCGTCATCAGCACCGGTCGCAGCCGCTCGCGGGCGCCGCGCCAGGCGGTGGCCGGCGACCAGATGGCACCTTCCTCGAAGACCAGATGCTCATAGTGCGCCAGCAGCAGGATGGCGTTGCGGGCGCTGATGCCGAAGACGGTGACCATGCCGATCAGCGCGCCGATCGACAGACCGACGCCGCTGAGGGCGATGGCGGCGATGGCGCCGAGCAGGGCGAAGGGCAGATTGACCAGCAGCAGCGGCACATGCACGCGGCGACGGAAGGACATGCCGACCACCATCAGGATCGCTGCCAGCGCCAGCGCGCCGTAGACCCACAGCTCGCGCCGGCCCTGCTGTTCGGCTTCGGCCACGCCACCGAATTCGATGAAGGTGCGTGGTGGCAGCTGGAGCTGTTCGCTGAGGATCTGGCGCAACTCGTCCACGGCCTGTGCGGTCGGTCGGCCGGAGACATTGAAGGCCACCACCACGCGTCGGCGGGCACCGTCGTGGTCGATGCTGTAGCGGGAATCGGCGGGGGTGATTTCGGCCACGCGGGCCAGCGGCACCAGGCTGCCGTCCACGGCCGTCAGCATCAGCTGGCCGATGGATTCGGGTCGCTCGCGCCAGCTCGGCGGCAGCGTCACCACCACGTCCTGCGGCCGATCGAGCACATGGATCTGGCCGACGACGGTGCCGGCATAAGCGCTGGCGATGCTGTCCTGAACGTCAGCCACCCGCAAGCCATATTGCGCCAGTCGCTGCGGAATCAGCGCCAGATTCAGCGAGGGCGTGCCCGACTGGCTGCTGCTGCGCAGATCGACCACGCCCGGGACCTTAGCGGCCAGGCCCATGATCTGACCGGCTAGCTGATCGAGCTGGTCCAGGTCCGGCCCGACCACATTGACCACCACCTGTGCGGTCTCTCCGGTCAGGGTTTCGCTGATGCGGTCGCCAAGGAAGGTCAGCACTTCCGACTGCAGGGCGGGATAGCCCGCGAGGATGTCCCGCAGCGCCGCCTGCGCCGCCATCTGGTCGACGCCGCTGTCTGCCTTGAGTTCGACGTGAAACTCGGAGCGGTGGGTGCCCCAGGTGTCCTCGCCCTGCTGCGCGCGCCCGACCTGCTGCTCGATCGACTGGACATAGGGCAGCTGCAGCACCTCGGCGCTGATCGAGCGACCGGCGGCGAGCATGTCGCCGATCGAGGTGCCGGGCAGGCGACTCGACACCTGCAGCACGAAGTGGCCTTCGCGGAAAGTCGGGAAGAACTCGCCGCCCAGATGCGGCAGGCTGAACATCGCCACCGCCATCGCCAGCAGCAGGGCAGCGATGGTGAGCGGCAGATGCCGGTGGGCGATGTCCATGCTGTCTTGCTGGCGCCGCGACAGCCATTCCAGCCAGCGCGGCGGATCGGCCTCGGCATGGCCGCGCAGCAGCAGTGCACACAGTGCCGGCGTCACTGTCAGCGCCACCAGCAGCGAAGCCAGCACGGCCAGCGCGAAGGCCAGCGCCAGCGGCGCCAGCAAACGGCCCTGGACGCCGCCCATCGCAAACACCGGTGCAAACACCAGCAGCACCACGATGGTGGCGTAGAAGACCGGTCCGCGGATTTCCACCGAGGCCGAGCGGATCACGTCCAGAAAGGGTTCAGGCGCGGCCAGTGCGGCATTGAGTTTGAGCCGACGGACGATGTTCTCGATGCCGATGATGGCGTCATCGACCAGCACGCCCAGGGCCACGGCGAAGCCGCCGAGGGTCATGGTGTTGAGCGTCACGCCGAAGGACGACAGCACGATCACCGCCGCCAGCAGCGACAGCGGAATGGTGACGAAGGAGATCAGCACCGTGCGCCAGTTGTGCAGGAACAGCATCAGCAGAATCAGGATCAGCAGCGAGCCGAGCAGCAGGGCCTGACCCAGATTGGCCAGCGCCAGCTCGATGAAATTGGCCGGCCGATGCAGCGGCGACACCACGCGCACGCCGGCGGCGTCCAGCTGTGGCTGCAGCTCGGCGATCGCGCTCTCCAGCGCAAGCGTGGTGTCCAGGGTGTTGGCGCCGAACTGGCCCGAGACCGCCAGCAACACCCCTGGCTGGCCCTGGATCAGCGCGTCGCCGGCCTTGAGCGCGGCGCCGTCGGCCACGGTGGCGACATCGCGCAGCAGCAGCGGCCGCCCGTTGCGCACAGTAATGACGGTAGCGCCGAGCGAAGCCGGATCGATCGCGGTACCGCGGATGGCCAGCTGCAGGCGCTGACTGGCGAGTTCAATGGCGCCGCCGCCGCGTTGACCCAGCGCCGCGCGGGCGGCGGCGAGGACCTCGGGTACGCCGATCGCCTGCGCGCGCATGCGATCGGGATCGAGCTGGATCTGCAGCTGGCGCACATCGCCACCGAACACGGTCACCCGGGCCACGCCAGGCACGGCCAGCAGCCGCGGTTTCAGGCTGTAGTCGGCCAGTTCGCGCAGGGCGTAGGCATCGAGCTGATCGGAGAGCAGTCCGATCTTCAGCAGATCCATGGTGCTCGAGGTCAGCGGTGACATCTGCGGCAGCGCCACCGCCGCTGGCAGCAGGGCGCTGGCACCGGCGAGGCGCTCGGCGATGCCCTGGCGCGCCAGCAGCGGGTCGATACCGTCGGCAAATCCCAGGCTGATCACCGACAAGCCGGCGATCGATTCCGAACGCATGGATTCCAGACCGATGGCGCCGCTGAGCAGCGATTCCAGCGGCGTCGTCACCTGCACTTCGACCTGATCAGGCGACAGCCCGGGAGACTCGGTCTGAACCGTGACCTGCGGCGGCACAAATTCTGGAAACACGTCCAGCGGAGCGCTGCGCACCGCGTTGATGCCGGCCAGCAAGGTCAGCACGGCCAGCAACGCCAGCACCAGCCGGTGACGGATGCACAGGGCGATCAGTCCGGACATGTCAGCGTTGCCGCAGATGGGTGTTCAGGCGCGTTCAATCCTCGTCGTCCTCGCTGCTGCCCAGTTCCGCCGCCAGCAGCAGGCCGGCACCGTGGACGACGACCGGCTCACCGGCGGCGTAGCCGGCATCGATGAGGTATCCCGAATCCAGCGCGCGTGACAGATCGACCGGGCGGCGCTGGTAGTGACCGTCGCCGGTGTCGATGTAGGCGTAACCCTGGCCTTGGGCCATCACCAGCGCCGAGCGCGGCAGCAGCAGCGCCGCGGCCGCGTCACCTGGAAGACTGAGCTGAACCCTGCCGTGCGCACCCGGCCGCAATCCGGGTGCGCGCTCGGCCAGTGCCAGAAAGCTGCGCCCGGGACTCATCGGATCCTGAATCGGTGCCGGCCACAGTGTGCCCAGCGGCAGCGGCGGATGGCTGCCGTCCAATGGCCAGGCGGCCGCGTCCGGCAGGTGCGGGTCGCCGAATACCAGTTCGCTGTCGATGCGCAGCAGAATCTGGTCGCCCGCCGCCAGCGCATCGGCCAGTGCCTCGTTGCCGTCGGCGGCCAGCGGACCGCCCCATTGCGACTGCAGCTGGCGTGTCAGCAGGCGCACCCGGGCGCTGTCCTGGGTGGCAGTCGATTGCGCCTGTTCCAGCTCCTGCGTCGAGGCGTTGCCCTCGGCTGCATGTAGCTGGCGTGTGCGGGCCAGGACCGCGGAACTCGCGCGCTCGGCGGCGCGGGCGCTGGCGAGGTCGGCCAGCAACTGGAACAGCGGCTGGGGATCGAGCACCACGCCCAGCGCGGGATGCGTCCCTGCCGACGGCGCGGCAGCCAGGGGCGCCGTGACGATGCCCAGTCGCTGGCGCTCGGCCGCGCTCAGGGTCAGGCCTTCGGAGTCGCCTTGATCGGCTTGTGGCGGGAAGTCCGCGTTGGCCGGGATCTGGTCGCGCCGCGAGGGCGCTCCTGCGTGGGCGTCGGGTGGGTCGCGCCGCAAGGGCGCTCCTACGGGAGCCGCTGCCTGGTCGGCTGTTGCAGGAGCGACCTCGTGTCGCGACCCATCGCCCGTAGGAGCGACCTCGTGTCGCGACCCGCCGACCTCGCCCAGCGCCAACAGTGCCAAAGGCAGCAGCGCCAGACCGCGCATCCAGGCATTCATGGTCGTGACTCCGGTTCTTCGGTGGCAACTTCCGGCGCGCGCGCCAGGGCGCTGGCCGGCCACAAGGGTTTCTGCACCGCGGCTTCGAGTGCGCCGATGGCCCGCACCAGTTCGCGCAGCACATCGATGCGACGCTGTCCGGCTTGCAGCGCCTGCAGCTGCGCCAGCAACAGCTCGCGACGATTGATCGCGCCGGCCTGTGCACGCGCCTGCTGGCTGTCGACCTGTTGCTGCTGGATCTGCACCAGCGCATTGGCCTGTTTCAGCGCACGCCGGCCTTCCTGCAACTGCTGCATGGCCAGGCTCAGCGCCGCCAGAGCCTGGGCCTGCAAGGCTTCGACCTGATGGCCAGCCGCGTCTCGTCGTGCCGACGCGGCCGCGATGGCCGGGCCATAGTCGTCGTTGATCGGCAACTCGCCGCCGACGCCGAGCACCCAACGACGCTGGCCGCTGTCGTAGGAATAGCCCGGCGACAGCGTCAGTCCGGGTTGTCGCCGACTCAGCTGCTCACGCCAGAGGCTGTCGGCGCTGGCGTAGTCGGCGAGCGCACTGGCGATATCGATGCGATCGGTCGCGGCGGCGCGGCGCAGCGCCGATTCGTCCAGTGCTGGCTGGCCGGCCAGTGTTTCCACGTCGGGCAGATCCAGGCTCAGGCCTGCCACCAGCGATACCTCGACCCCGATCGCCGCCGCCAGTTGCGCCTGCGCTTCGCGGGCGCGCTGCAGCGCCTCTTCATGGGCAATCCGGGCCTGGGCGCCCTGTTCCTGTGCCGCGAGCCGCTCGCGCAGCGGCAGGGCCCCGAACTGCTGTGCCGATTCGATCGCCGCCTGCAGCTGTTGTTGCAGCGCAAGTGTTCGGTTTGTTTGGGCCACAGCCAACTGCTCCAGTTGCCATTCGAAGGCCGCAGTGGCCAATTGCTGGCGGATCTCCCAGGCGACCTGGGACTGCTGCTGCCATACCAGGTCGGCCTGGGTCTGAGCCTTGTCCACCCGGGCCTGACGCAGCGCTGGCGGCTCGAACAGCTGGCTCAGCAGCAGCGCCGTCACCCACGGGCTGGTGCCGGTTGCCGCATGGCTGATCCACTCCGGGGTCAACGACCAGCTGGGATTCGGGCGACGCCCGGCGGCTTCTACGTCGGCATTCGCAGCCACTGCCAGCGCCCGCATCCGCGCCAGTTCCGGCCGCAGCTGCCAGGCGGCGACGGTCAGCGCATCCAGCGACCAGCGACCGTGAGTACCAGGGTAGGGCAGGCCGCCGCGTTCGAAGGCGGCGCGGATCGATGCCGCTGCCAGATCGCGTTGTTGGATCTGGATCCGGGATCCTTCCCGATCGAAAGGCTGCGACGCCGGAATCGGTGCACAGCCCGCGGTCCACAGCAGGCACAGACTCAGGCCAATGGCCCGCGCCGAGGCGATCGGGCCGGTGTTGAAGCTCTCAAGCTGGAAGCGTGGCGCCAAATCGGTTTCAGGGTCCGGCCGGTGAAGTGCAACCTTAAGGACGGCGTCTTAGCCCAGCGTTAGCCGCCAGCTGGAATCAATCCAGCGCGTTGGCCTGCGCCACCCGCACCCGACTCCTGCCCGGCGCCAACGGCTCCACGCGGATCTGCACGCCGATGCGCTCGGCCATGTCATGCACATGCGAGATCACGCCGACGCGGCGACCTTCGGATTGCAGGCGGTCCAGCGCCTCCATGGCGGTGTTCAGCGTGGCCGCATCCAGGCTGCCGAAACCTTCGTCGATGAACAGCGACTCGACCCGGACCCGCTGCGAGGACAGCGATGCCAGACCCAGTGCCAGCGCCAGCGACACCAGAAAGGTCTCGCCGCCGGACAGGGAATGTACGGTGCGCACTTCGTCGCCCAGATCACTGTCGATCACCAGCAGGCTCAGCGCCTCCAGGCCGCGGCGCAGCCGGTAGCGTGGCGACAGCCGGGCCAGATGCTGATTGGCGTATTCCAGCAGCACTTCCAGGGTGTACTGCTGGGCATAGCGCTTGAACTTGCTGCCATCGGCGGCGCCGATCAGCTGGTCCAGTGCGACCCAGCGCCGGGCGGCGATCCGCCTCTGCTCCAGCTCCGCCAGTTGCTGCGCCGCGGCCCTGCGCCGGCGCTCCTCGTCGCCCAGCTGCTGCTCGATGGCGCCGAGCTGCTGCAGGCACTGATCGCGCAATTCACGGGTGGCCACCAGTTCGGCCTGCACCTCGGAACGATCGCGCGTCGACCCGGCCTGCAGCTGCCACTGCGCCTGCGCCTTGCGCGCCGAATCCAGCTGTGATCTGAGCTCGCTGGCAGCCCGCAGGCGTGTGGCCCAGGCCTGTTGGCGCGCGCTCAGATCAACCGGCAGTTCGGCCAGCAAGGCCCACAGTTGTTCCAGCGGCTGCGGATCCAGCTGGTCGTGCTGCAGTTGTGCCGTCCACTCCTGTTCGAGCTGCTGCATGTGCTGCTCGGCACGCCCTTGCAGCTGGCCGAGCTGTTTTTGCGCTGATTCGAGCTCGGTGCTGGCCGCGCTGAGCTGCTGCTGGCAGCGCGACTGTTCCGCTGCCGCCTGATCCTGCTGTGTGCGAGCCGCCGCCAGAGCCTGATCCAGGGCGCTGGCAAAGGCTTCGGTATCGTCATGGCCCAGTGCCTTCCGACGCTCGTCGATGGCTTGCCGCAGCGCTGCCGTGGCACTCTCACGCTGGCCCCGAGCTAGCGCCGAGGCCTGCACGGCGGCGTCGAACTGCTGCTGCAGCGTCGCCAGTGCCTGTGCAACCTCGCGCAGGGCCTGCTGGGCAAGCTGGGCGGTGCCGCGCAGCTGTTCTCCCTGTTGCCAGTCGGTCAGCACCTGCAGGCAGTCGTCGGAATCCAGCTTGCGGGCGGGCAACAGTTCCCGCAGCGAATCCAGCGCGGCGCGGACATCGGCGTCGATGGCGCCGAGTTCGCCTTCGAGCAAGGTCAGCGCATGCCGTGTAGGCGCGATTTCCGCTTGCAGCTGGTCCAGCGCCGCACGCTGCTGCTGCAGGCTGGCTTGTGCCTGTTGCTCGGCCTCTCGTGCGGCTTTCAGGGCTTGCTGGATCTGGGCGAGCCGGGACTGGGCCAGGTCCAGCTGACGCTGCTCTTCGGCCAGATCCTGTTGCCGCCTCGGCAGCAGATCGGCGATTCCGGCGACGTCGGCGACACCCGGCAGCAGCTCTGCAGCGGCCGCCACCAGCTCAGCCTGCGACTGCGCCAGCATCGCCTCGGCGCGGCGCAGCGGCTCTTGGATGTCCTGCAGCTGCCGGGCGGCGGCGTCCAGGGTGGAGCGCACGTGCTGATCGTCGGCAATGGCCTGCTGGTGCGCTTGCACTGCCGCCGCCGCCTGCGCTGCCAGCGTGTCCAGCAAGCCCCGGATCTCGCCGCTGTGCTGGCCCGCCCGCGGATGCGCCAGCGCGCCGCAGACCGGGCAGGGCTCGCCTTCGACCAACAGCGCCCGCAGTTGCTCGGTGTGGGCATCGGCGACCACGCTGACCCGCTTGAAGGCGGTCTGCGCGGCTTCGGCTTCGGTGGCGCTCTGCTGCAGCTGCTGAGCGGCGGCCTGCGCTTGCTGCTGCAGCGTCTGCCGCGTCAGCTGCAGTTGTTCGGCCTGTGCTTGCAGCTGCTGCAGTCGCTCCAGGCGTTCCCGGTTGGCCGCCAGCATCTGCTGTACCCGCGTCGCCACCCGATCCTGAGCGAGCCACTGGCGCTGGCGCAGCGCCAGTCCGGAGGCATCCAGGTCTGTCAGCTGCTGTTGCGCCGTCTGCAGGTCGACACTGCGCTGCTGCAGCGCGGCCGCGGCCTGGTCGGCGGCTTTGCGTAGTGCCGCCAGACGCTGCTCCTCGTTCGCCAGCGACTGCCGTAACTGCTGCTCGCGGCCGCGGGCAGCGCGCTCGCGCTGGCGATGGCCTTCCAGCAACTGCAGGCGCTGTCCCAGAGCAGCCCAGGCAGCGTCCTCGGCCGGCAGCTGCGGATGCTGGTCCAGCCAATGGCGATGCCGGTTGACCTCGGACTGATGCTGTTCGCGCTCGTGCTGTCGGGCCGCGATGGCGGCCTCCAGTTCGGCCTCGCTGTGCTGCGCCCGGCCAAGAGCGCTGACGGCCTGACGCTCGCCCGCGCGGGCCAGTTCGATCTGCAGGTCGGCGGCGCGCGCGGCCTGGATCTGCGGCTGAGCCTGCGCCCGTGTCTCCTCGGCCCGGGCCACGCCTTCCGTGGCTTTCTCTGCCGCGAGGCGGGCGTCGTCGGCCGCCTTGCGGGCCTGCTCTTGCGACTGCCGCAGCTGTGGCAGTTGCGCATCGATGGCTTGCGACTCGGCGACCGTACGCTGCTGGCTCTGCGCCAGATGACGCAATGCTGCCGCTGCCGCCCAGTAGCGCAATTGCAGGCCCACCGCAGTGTCGGCCGCCAGTTCGGCGTCCAGCTCGGACAGACGGGTCTCAAGCTGCTGCCGTTGCGCGCTCAGCGCAG
The DNA here is from genome assembly GCA_024234055.1 of Rhodanobacteraceae bacterium. Taxonomy (NCBI): domain Bacteria; kingdom Pseudomonadati; phylum Pseudomonadota; class Gammaproteobacteria; order Lysobacterales; family Rhodanobacteraceae; species Rhodanobacteraceae bacterium. The sequence goes on along the minus strand of JACKOW010000002.1, from coordinate 633,311 downwards.
CGCCCTGTTCATGCCAGGCGGATTCGCTCTCCAGCGCCTGCAGTCGCCTCGCCTGCAGCTCGCGCTGCTCCAGCGTGGCCGCCCGCTGCTGTGTCAGCTCGGCGCGGGCCTCGTCCGACATCGGCGTGTGCTGCCCGAGTTGCTGTTCCAGCGTCCGCAGCTGCTGCTGCTCGCTGTGGTTGCGCTGATGGGCCAGTTTCGAGATCTGGCTGAAGATCTCGGTGCCGGTGAGCGCCTCCAGCAGCCCGGCGCGCTCTTCCTGGCGCGCCTTCAGCAGCGCCGCAAAATCGTTCTGTGCCAGCAGTACCGAGCGGCAGAACTGCTCGAAGCTGAGGCCGGTGAGCGTGGCCAGCTGCTCCTGGACCTCGCGTACCGTGCCGGCCACCGGCTGCTGGTCGGCGATCCGCAGCAGCGAAACCTGGGCCTGCTGCAGGCGGCCGCCGACCTTGCCGCGGGCGCGGGCCACGCTCCAGCGCGCGCGCCAGGCCACGCCGGACTGGTCCTCGAAATCGACCTCGGCATGGCCCTCGCCGCAGCCACGCCGCAGCAGATGGCGTGGATCCTGCGGGGTCAGGGTCTGATCCTGGACGTCGGGGACGGCGATCTGCGCCTCCTTGGCCGAGCGCAGGCGTGGTGTGTCGTGGTACAGCGCCAGGCACATGGCATCGAGCAGCGTGCTCTTGCCGGCACCGGTCGGGCCGCTGATCGCAAATACACCGGCGCTGGCCAGCGGCTCGCACTGGAAATCGACCTCGAAATCGCCCGTCAGCGACGCCAGGTTGCGGCCACGGATCGCCAGGATCCGCATCAGTGCGCCTCCTGTTCGATCTGGTTCAGCAATTCGCCGAAGGCGGCCAGCAGTTCGGGTTCCGGGGCGGCCCCGGTCTGCTCATCGACCAGGCGCTGGAACAGCAGCTCCGGCTTGAGCTCCGACAGCGACAGTGTCGGTCGCTGATTTGCATCGCCAGCCGCCGGATCCTTGCGCCGCCGCGGGTCAATGCGCGCCAGCCGCACCTGTTTGCCCTCCAGCGCCTGATCGACCTGGGCGCGCACCTCGGTGTCAGCCAGCGCCAACTCGATCGGGACTTCGATCAGTGGCTCCAGCCCCGGCGGCGGATCTTCGGGTACTTCCAGGGAGCGCAGTGCGGCGAGCGCCTGCTCCAGCGGCAGATGCCGTTCCGGCACCCGCAGGATCGGTGCCGGCCGCGGCACGCGCACCGCTTCGGCGCTGACCTTGCCGTGCTTGTCGATCCGCAACTCGACCAGTTGGTGCGGATAGCCGATTTCGTTGAAGGACAAGGGCAGGGGACTGCCGCTGTAGCGGATGCGGCCGCCGTTGAAGGATTGCGCCAGGTGCAGATGCCCGAGCGCCACGTAATCGAGTTCGGGCGGGAACACGCTGGCATCCAGCGCTTCCTGTCCGCCGATGACCAGCTTGCGTTCGGACAGCTCCGACAGCTGGCCGCCACGCACGTGCAGATGACCCATGGCGATCAGAGCCTGCCCCGGCTGGCGCAGCGGCAGCGCCGTCTCCAGCGCCTCGCGGTAGACCTCGGCCACGCCCTCCAGATAGGCGGGGGCCTCACGCCGCGGCAGATCCGAGGGCCGCAGAAAGGGCAGGGCCAGCACCCAGGCGCCGATCTGGCCATCGCTGCCGGCAATGGGGATGCACCAGCGCGGGGCCTGGTCGGTCTCGCCGCGGAAATGGCCAACCACGTGCACACCCAGACCCTGCAACAGCGGATGCGGCGCCTCGATCCGTCCGGGGGAGTCGTGGTTGCCGGCGATGACGACGATGCTCAGACGCGGACAGCGCCGCAAGGCCTGGCCGAGAAAAGCGTAGTACAGGCGCAAAGCGTCGGCACTGGGATTGGCCTGGTCGAACACATCCCCGGCAATCAGCAGCGCATCGGGCTGGCGCTGCTGCAGCTCATCCAGCAACCAATCCAGAAAGGCCCGGTGCTCAGCCTCACGGCCGTGCCCGTGCAGGGTCTGTCCCAGATGCCAGTCGGAGGTGTGGAGGAGTTTCACGTGGCGAGTTGCAGTGTTTGGAGAGAGTGTCGTGGATTGCGTGCTGAAGTTGCGGTGGAGAGGTAAAACGTCAAACGTGAAACGTCAATTGGCAAGGGCGCAGCTTCGTCGCACAAGCCTTGCTTTCCCGCGACAAGGTATCCAATGGATACGTGGGAGCAAGAGCTCGCGCTGTTCAAAATTGACGTTTTACGTTTGACGTTTTACTCCTTCGCCGATTCACCTCGCCATCGCCTTGCTACCCCGCTAGAACACCGTCAACCCGCTGCGATCGACAAAAGCGCGCAGGGCGGCGAGGCTGGCGACGGAATTGCCGTGCGTGTCCAGTCGGGGTGACCAGGCGACGATGGCGAGCTTGCGCGGCACGATCGCCAGGATGCCGCCGCCGACACCACTCTTGGCCGGCAGTCCCACCTGGAAGGCCACTTCGCCAGCGGCATCGTAGGTGCCGCAGGTCAGCATCAGCGAGTTGATGCGGCGGGTCTGCAAGGGGTTGAGCACCCGCTCCTCGGTGAAGGGATCGACACCCTCATTGGCCAGAAAGCAGGCGGCGCGGGCCAGATCCACGCAGCTCATCGCCAGCGCGCACTGATGGAAATACAAGTCCAGCACCTCGTCGACATTGCCTTCGATGTTGCCAAAGCTCTTGATGAACCAGGCCAGCGCGCGATTGCGGGCACCGGTCGCCGCTTCTGATGCGGCCACGCGCTCGTCGTAATAGAGGCGCTCGCTGCCGACCCGGTTGCGCATGAACTTGAGCAAATCGGCGCGGGCATTGATGCGACGCTTGGCCAGCAGATCGGCCACCACCAGCGCGCCGGCATTGATGAAGGGATTGCGCGGTATGCCGTGCTCGCGTTCCAGCTGCACCAGCGAGTTGAAGCTGTTGCCCGAAGGCTCGCGGCCACAGCGCTGCCACAAGGCATCACCGCCGTCGCGCAGCGCCATCGCCAGGGAAAAGACCTTGCTGATGCTCTGGATCGAGAACGGTTCGTGGGCGTGGCCCACCGCGGCCAGATCACCCTCGACCGTCACCAGGGCGATGCCGAAACGCTGGGCCGGAACCGCCGCCAGCGCCGGGATATAGGTGGCCACCTCGCCGCGCCCCAGCGTGGGGATGGCGTCGGCATACACCTGATTGAGCAACTGGGACCAGTTCATGGCCGCGATGATGGCGCATGAGGGCGGTCTTGGGTGATGCGGCGCGGCGAAATTCCGGGTGGCGATTGCGGCACGCCCAGGCTCGGCCAGAGCAGCGGAGCAAGCCCCGCGCGACCCAAGCCGCGGCGTACGAGGCTGTTGTAGTGCCGAGCTTGCTCGGCAGGGTGTGCGCCTCCGACGCCACGTGCGGGGCCAAAGCCCGGCAGAAGCAGCGGAGCAAGCTCCGCTCTACCAGAGCCTGCTGACGCGCCGCCCGGCAGGGCGGCGCGCCGATTGCTTACTCGAAGCCGTTGGCAAACAAGGCATCACCGCTGACGGTGAACTGCACCGGCACCGTGTTGTTGGCGGTGTTGGGATCGCTGTAGGGCGCGATGACGTTTGCGGCGGCCGTGGTTTGCACGGAGGTCCCAGGAGCCGTACCGGCAAGAATCACGGCGTTGATCGTGTAGCTGACACTGCCGCCGGCGGGGAGCACGATGTTGTGCGAGATCGCGCCGCTGCCGCTGGCCGGGCAGGTGGCACCGCCGCTGGCGCTGCAGGTCCAGGTCACGCTGCCGAGCTCAGCGCCCAGCGTATAGCTGAAGGTGGTGCTGGGTACGTTGATGATGCTGCTCTGGTTGAGCACGGTGGCGGTGTAGCTGATGGCCTGTCCCGGTCCGGACGGACCGGCGTTGCGCTGGTGGGTGACCAGCAGATCGGCGTAGAGATCGTCATTCATGATGTCGATACTGACTGCGGCCGGTGACAGCTGTACCGCCGGAGCGGCGGTGGTGCTGAGATCGACAAAGAAGCGTTCGTCAGCTTCGGGTACGGTGTCGCCGGTGATCCCCAGCGTGATGGTGCGACTGGCATTGGCGCTGCCGTCGAAGCTGACCGTGCCGCTCGCCGCCACATAGTCCTGACCGGCGATGGCAGTGTCGTTGCGGGTCTGGTAGTTGACCGTGAATCCACCAGCGACCTGGCCGGCCAGTTGCAGCGTCAGTTGCTGCGAACTGGTACCGCTGTCGCCTTCCGCCACCACCAGCGGTGCGGTGGTCACCGTGGCACTGTCATTGTCGGTGATGTTGGCCACGACATTGGCGATGCTGACGCCGTTGTAGCCACCGCCTGATGCGCTGTGGGTAATGGTGCCAGTGTGATTGCCCTCGACCACGCTGTCATCGACGGCACTGACCGTCACCGGCTGCGGCACGTTCCAGTTGCCGGTGTTGAAGGTCAGCATCGACGGATTGACGCTGACCTGGGCGTCCGGGGTCAGGGTCAGCGTCACGTCGCCGCTGGGCAGGCTGTCCAGCACGGCGGTGTAGCTGTCGGTAGCGCCGCCTTCGGTCACATCGGTGCTGCCACCGCTCTGGACCAGCGTGACACCGGGCGTGCCACCGCCGCCGCAAGGCCCGCTGCCGACATTGCAGATGCCCGCCGGCAGAGTCGCCGTGAGCCGCTGTCCTGGCGAAACGCTGGCGCTGTTGAAGGAGAACTGGGTGAAAGTCGTGCCGGTGGTCGCTGCTTGCACACCGATGGTGGCGCTGACGCCGTTGGCGCTGTTTCCGCCGGTCAAGCCGTAGATGTAGCTGAACTGGTTCGATGCCTCGTTGAACTCAATAGCCACATTCACGGTGATCGCGCTTCCGCTGGTGCCTTGCCGCTCGCCGCGCCATTCAATAATCCATTTTTGATTCGGCGCGCTGCCAATCAGATGCTGGTAGATGCCGCCGTTCGTCACTGCACTGGCGGCGGTATCCAGATCGTCGTAGTAAGGCATCAATACGGGCAATGACGCCGGGAAGGAACCCAGGCTATTGCCAGTCCCGGCGCTTGGAAGGACGCTGTTGGCATATTCGGCAGATCCCCCGGTGGCCACAATTTGCAAATTGCCGTTGGTGCTCACGCGCAGCGTCGAGCCGGCGCTGACGGGGGTGCCGTACACCGAGAAATTGAACCCGGCGGGGACAGTCAGATCGACCACGGCATCATCGGCCTGGCTGCCAGCCACCAGCGTGCCGCCTCCGGGAATGGTGGCCCCGGTGCTGCTGGCAAAGCTGTAGTTGCCGCCGGCGGCAGCCTGGCCCACCGGCAAGCTGAAGTTGCTGACATAGGGCGAACCGCCGCCGCTGTAGGTCACCGTCAGCGTCAGGTCGATGTTGGTGAAGCACACCAGCGCGCTGCCGGTGCTGATCTGGAAAGCCGTGGTGTTGCTGCGGCTCTGGCCGGCAGGGATGTCGGCAAAGGAGGCATTGGGCTGACTGATGGTGACATTGGGTGTACTGGTGGACAGGACCGCGCTGACCGCAGTCGCTGTCGCCGTGCCGGTATTGCTCAGGGTGACGGTCAGATCGTTGCACTCATTGGGTTCGATCAGGCCGTTGCCAGTGGTCAGCTGTTGCCCGCTGTTGCCCAGCACCGGCAGGGTACCGCCATTGCCGGTGATGGTGAAATTGACGTCGGAGATGTCGAAGTAGACGTTGTTGTCGGCGGCAATCCGGATTCGGCCCTGCGAGGTCGGTGTGGCGCCGGCCAGGATCAGCGTGGCGCTGCCGTCATTGGCCTCACCGGTGGCCAGCGTCAGCGGGAAGGTGTTGCCACCATCCAGTGACAGACTGATGGTCACGGTGGCCGTATTCACCGGCGGCGCGTTGGTGCCGGCCACATTCCAGGTGATGGTCTGCGGCTGGGTGGCATCAAGCGTGACCGCGGTATTGGGCGAGGTCACGGCAAAAGGCCCGGAAGCGGCATTGACGGTGATCGCGGTCGAGGCTTCGTTGGTGCCGCCGCCACCAGCGCGGTTGTCGCGCGCCGTGACCCGGAAATTCATCGTGCGGTTGGTGCTCGGCAGCAACTCGCCGGTCAGGAAGCCGCCGGTCGTCTGCGGCGGCACATTGGCGTTGTTGAGGATGTACTGCAGTCTGGGAAAGGTGCGCGAGGGGCCGGTCAAGGGCGAGAAATTGCGGAACAGCGGCCCGCCGTTGTCACTCAGAGTGCCGGCCGGCGAGTTGGTCGGTCCCAGGTCGAATTCTTCCCACAGATAGGTCAGCGTGTCGCCATTCGGATCGCTGCCGCTGGCGGTCAGCGTGAACGGGGTCGAGCGCGGAATGGTGAAGGCCGCCGTCGTGGTCACCGTTGGCGGCGTGTTGCCGGTGGCGGTCGCCACGCCGCAGCTGGCGCCGCTGCCGGGGTTGGTGGTGAAGGCCAGCATTTCATTGAGACTGGCACGATGGAAATAGTCGGCGCTGTTGCTTTGCAGATTGTCGGCACCGCAGATGCCGGCATAGGCCTGGATGGTCAGTCCGCTACCCACCTCATAGGCGGTGGAAGCGTTGCGATTGCCCCCGCCGCAGGAACTGTTGGAACTGTTGAAGGTATGGTTGCCGCCGAACTGATGGCCCATTTCGTGAGCGACATAATCGACATCGAAGGGGTCGCCGACGGGCGAGGGCGAACCGGTGACGCCGCGGCCCTTCTGGGAGCTGCTGCAGACCACGCCCAGGCCAGCAACGCCGCCGCCGCCGGTGCTGACCACATGGCCGATGTCGAAGTTGGCATTGCCAATGACCGCATTCAGATTGGTCTGGTTCTCGCTCAGCATCGCAAAGCCGTCGTTGTTGGTGTACGGATCGGTACCGGCGTTGGTGTAGATGATCAGATTGTTGTTGGCGATCAGGGTCATGCGCACGCTGAGCTCGCGTTCGTAGATGCCGACTACGCGATTCAGCGTGGTCGTTACGGCAGCCAGGCCGCCAGCCACGTTGCCGCCATGGAAGGCGGTGTATTCGCCGGTGGCGGCGATGGCCACTCGATAGGTGCGCAAGCTGGTGCCCGAGGACACGTTGACCACCTGGTTGCGCTTCTGGAAGTTCGGCGCATCCTTGGGTAGCTCCTGGCCGGTGACCAGACAGCGCGGTCGCTCGCCCTGCTCCTGCGCATCGCGCTTGCGGTAGACGATGTAGTGGTCGAGATCGCCGGGTTGGTACGGGTCAATGTAGGTGCTGCCTTCCCAGGAGATGATCTGGGCGTGGAAGCCGGATGGCGTGACATCGAAGCGCAGCGTTGCCGTGCGGTCGTCAATGCCCTGGCCCAGATAGGTGCGAATCTCGGGGAACTGCGCCGCCAGGGCCGGCTCCATGACCGGCGCCTCGACGACGCGGAAGCTGCTGAAGCCACCACCGGCCAGCGGCAAGGACAGGATCTTGTCGCTTTCAGTGGCGGGCACATCGCTTTCCAGCGGCAGCTGCGCCAGCAGCGCCGCCAGCTGGTTGCGATCCAGCTGTACGCTGCGATAAGCCAAGGGCACGATCTGTCGCGGGCTGGCGGTGCGGGCGATGCCGGTCTCGGGGATGTCGGTCCACAGGCTGCTGTCGGCCGCAGCGTGGGCCGGGCGCAAGTCGAGGAGGCTGACAAGGGCCAGCAAACAGGCCGGCGCGATCGAGCGCTTCAGCCATTCAGATACAGGGGTCAACATGAAATCGCTCCGGCTGCGGCGGGGGCACATCGCTCGCTAGCATCGCTGCACCGGCCGCGCACGGCAATGGCGGGAAGGTGAAGCTTTGCCCGCGAATCTGCTCACCGAGAACGCCGCGACTGCACTGCGCTGGTGTCTGTCGATGTGCGCCGACTGACCTAAGCGCTCGTCCGGTTTGACCTCTGGCGTGGGCCCGCGGTGCATTGGGCTGATTCCGCACCCACGGCCTCGCACAGGCGTTCCCGGCAAGCGCCATTGCTGACGATGCAGCCGAGCTCGCGGGGAATCTGCTGGATCAGGAACTGACTCAGCGCCCTTACCCTGGCGTTGCCGCGGCTGTCGGGATGGCTGAGCAGCCATACCGGCATCTGCACATCCTGGAGCGGCGCGCTGATCTGTTCGATGGCGTCCTCCTGAGCGGCGGCGAAGCGTGGCAGGACGGCGATGCCGATGCCCGCCGCTACGGCCTTGATCAAGGCCGCCAGCGAATCGCTGCGCAAGGCCAGTCGCACCTGGGGATAGGTCTGGCGCAACCATTGTGCAATCTGCAGATGCGACAGACTGTCGTCGAGTCCAACCCAACGCTCTCCGGCCAGTGCCGGCAGGTCGGCGTGACCGGCATAGGCGCCACGGCGGGCATAGACGGCATAGTCGACCCGCGCCAGTTCACGACCCACCAGTTCCGGCGGCGGATGCGGTGTGGCCCGCAAGGCCAGATCGGCTTCGCGGCGACTGAGGTTGGCGTGGTGGTTGGCCACGATCAGCTCCACATCAATGTCCGGGTGTTCGCTCAGGAAGGCGCCAAGTACGCGGGTCAGCAGTCCGGCCGAGAGCAACTCGCTGCTGGCCACCCGGATCACCCCCTGCAATCGCGTATCGGCGCCCAGTACCTGGCGCTCGGCTTCGATCGCGGCCAGTTCCATCTGCGCTGCGGCCTCGGCCATGAGCTCGCCTTGTGCATTCGGCAGATAGCCCTCTCGCAGGCGTTCGAACAGGCGAGTGCCCAAGCGCTCCTCGATATCGTTGATGCGCCGAAAGACGGTCGAATGACCTACCTCCAGCGCCCGTGCGGCGCCGCTCAGGCTTTGGGCGCGAGCCACGGCCAGCACGGTGCGCAGATCATCCCAGCTCAGGGATCCTGTGCGTTCATGCAATGATGGCTTGCGCATTTTGCGAATTCCTGAGCGTTTGCGAACAGCCTAATCTGTCCTTCAACGCGGGACAAGCGGGCCCGAATCACTCAGGAGGCGACCATGAATCGTTTTGACAATAGATGGATATTGATCACTGGCGGCACCAGCGGTATCGGTCTGGCCACGGCCGAACGCTTGATCGCCGAGGGCGCACGCGTGATCGTCACCGGCTCACGCCAGGCATCTCTGGACAAGGCGCGAGGCGTGCTTGGCGAAGGCGCCCGCTATGTGCGAAACGATGCCGGTGAGGCGGCATCCAGCGCCGCGCTGGTCGAGGCGGTGCGCACGCACACCGGGAAACTCGATGGTATCTATTTCAACGCCGGATTCGGTCGGTTTGCGCCCTTTGATGCCGCTGAAGCCGCCGACTTCGATGAGCACTTCTCGGTCAACGTACGGGGTCCATTGTTGCAGGCGAGAGCCCTGCTGCCGCTGCTGGGTGCGGGCAGCAATCTGTTGTTCACGACGTCGATCGTGGATGACATGGGCATGCCCGGCAGCGCCATCTATGCGGCCACCAAGGGAGCCTTGCGGACCCTGACCAAGGTACTGGCCGCCGAATTGGCGCCAAAGCAGATCAGAGTCAATGCCGTCAGTCCGGGTCCGATCGAAACACCGTTCTTCGAACGCAATGGCATGGCGCCCGAGGCCATCTCCGAATTTGGTGCTCAGATTGTCTCTCAGGTACCACTCGGACGGTTCGGCAAGCCGAGCGAGGTCGCTGCTCTTGCCGCCTTCCTGCTGTCCGACGATGCCTCGTTCATCACCGGCGCCGAGTACGCGGTGGATGGCGGTATGGGTCAGGTCTGAGTTCCGCTAGGAATGGTGTGCAGGATGATGACTGACCAATCCAGAGGCCGAAGGCGGAGTTTCGGCGTCATTGCGGGCCACCTGTATCGGCCTGAAACTGCCCATGGGCCATGAACCAAGAATTTGCCTGTAGGAGGGACCTCGCGTCGCGACCGGCACCGCGACGACCCCGTCCTGAGGCAGGTCGCGGCAAGAAGCCGGACGCAGAGAACGCGAAGGAAAAGCAGAGAGAACACGAAGAAAAGCGTGAATATCTTCGATCTGCCCGGAAAACGGTCGTGCGTAGCCCGTTGTGCCGCGCAGCGGCTCAGCGGGGCGCTTTCGCGTCACCGCCCGCAGAGCGCTGCGCGCACTTGGGGCTACGACAGGCGGTTTTGTGCCAACTTCATCAATTCAATGGCTGGCGAAATGCCTGGTGCAGCATCGACGGTCGAGCTGCGGGAGCGGCTCGGGAAGGCAGGTCCGTGTCTCAATCGGACGATCTGGTCTTCGCGGATACGCCGGGCTCTTCCACCCTGAGCCTGGTCTTGCCGGCACGCTTGAGCTTGGCATTCACGGCAGCCAGATCCACGGTGCTGAGCTGCTCCCAGTTCGTCAGCGAGACCTCGAGCAGCGGCTTCAGCAGGTCCAGGCCCTGACGGGCATCGGCGCTGGGTGCGGCATCGGCTGAGTCCACGGCATGCGCCAGTTTGCCCAGCGCCTGCGCCAGAAAGCTGAAACTGCGCGTGCTCCTGGGCGGAAAGGCCCAGGCGTTCTTCGGGTTGGGCGCCTCGTTGATGCCGGCGAGTTCCATCACGCGATGGTCGAAGTCCTGCAGTGCCGTTTGCAGATCTCCAGTGGCGCTGGCCGCCGCCAGCTTCACGGATTGGTGCAAGGCATTGGCCTCGGCCTGCGCCGAACCCAGGCGCAGCTGGACGCCTTCGATCTCGCGGGCGAACTCGAACTGCGCCTGATAGGCCTCGTTCGACAGATCGATGCGTGGATCGGGCACAACCTGAAGTGTCTGCGTGTAGTCCTTGCCATCCACGCTGAGCACGATCCGATACTCGCCCGGCGGCGCCAGCGCGCCGTCGGCCCAGGCATCGCCATCGGCGCTGAGCGCCGGATAGCGCCAGGGCCAGACAAAGCGATGCAGACCTGGCGCGGCCTTGAGTGTGTGTACCACTTCGGCCCATTCGGCGGCATGGCCGGCGCTCAGCGCATCGTAGGCGGGCGCTGCATCGCTGCTGGAATAGCTGCGAACCCGTTTGCCGGCAGCGTCGTGGATCGTGAGCCGGACCGGCTCTTTCGGGGTCGCTGCCAGGCTGTAATCGAGGTAGGCGCCGAAGGGCGGATTCTCCGACGTGGGCTCGTCCCCTGGCAGCGGCGTACCGGTGAATCCGGCGGGACGCACGCGCACGCTGGGGGCCGGCGCGTACAGCCGGGTCTGGGCCAGGTCGGCCGGATCGATCAGCTGCCGCAGCGCCGACACATCGTCCAGAATCCAGAAGCCGCGGCCGTGGGTGGCGATGACCAGATCGCGATCGTGCACCACCAGATCCCGTACCGAGGTGCGCGGCAGATTCATCTGCAGGCTGTGCCAGTGGTCGCCGTCATCGAAGGAAATGTAGACCCCGAGTTCAGTGGCCGCATACAGCAGCCCCGGTCGCACCGGGTCGGCGCGCACGGCGTTGACGAAATCGCCATCGCGGATGCCGCCCACGATCAACGTCCAGGTCAGGCCGCGATCGCGGGTGCGGTAGATGTAGGGGCGGCGATCTTCGATGCGATGACGATCAACCGCTGCGTAGGCGTGGTCGGCATTGAAGGCCGAGGCTTCCAGACCGGCAATCTTCGCCCAGGGACCAACGCCGTTGGGCGTCACCGGAAACCAGAAGCGACCCTCGTCGTCGGAACGCCAGATCAGCCCGTCGTCGGTACCCACCCACAGCAGTTTGGCATCCAGCGGCGATGAGGCAATCGAATAGATCACGCCACGGCGCGGACCGGTGCCGAGATTGTTGGCAGCGCTGATCGCATCCAGATTGGGCGGAGCACCTGGATCCTCGCGGGTCAGATCGCGACTGATGACGGTCCAGTGCTCGCCGCCATCCTCGGTGCGGAACAGTTGCTGATTGGCCCAGTACAGCACCTTGGGATTGGCCCGATTGAAGGCCAGGGGCAGGGTCCAGGTGCGCCGGTACAACTCGGCCGGTTGTGCCAGCGTGGGGTCGATGTTGCGGCTTTGCTCGGTCTTCAGATCGAGGCGGTCGACGTTGCCGCCATAGATGATGCTGGGGTCGGTGGGATCGGGCGCGATCATGCCGCTCTCGCCGCCAGCCGTGACTTCCTTGAACTGCTGCATGGAGATGCGGGCATTGCCGATGGCTGAACTCGGCAGGCCGACGGCGCCCGAGTCCTGCTGAGCGCCGTAGACGCGGTAGGGGAAGCCCTGGTCGGTGCTGACGTGATACATCTGCGCGGTCGGCTGGTTGTGCCAGCTGCTCCAGCTGGCGCCGCCGTTCATGCTGATGATCGCGCCCTGGTCCACGCCCAGAATCTGGCGGTTCGAGTCCTCGGGGTCGATCCACATCTCGTGGAAATCGTCGCCGGTGTTGTCGCCCTTGTTCGCGGCGAAGCGAGTGCCGCCGTCGTCCGAACGCAGCACGATGGTATTCAGGACATAGACGATGTCGGCATTGGCCGGATCGATGGTGACCCGTCCGAAGTACCAGCCGCGTTGCCACAGGCGGATGTCGGCGCTGCTCCGGCGCCAGTGCGCGCCGGCATCGTCGGATCGGTACAAGCCGCCTTCGTCAGCGTCGACGATGGCGTACACCCGCTGCGGTGCGCTGGCGGAGATGCCGACGCCAATCCGGCCGACCTTGTCAGGAAAGCCGTTGCCGACAATCTGCTGCCAGCTGTCGCCGCCATCGCTGGATTTGTACAGGCCGGAGCCCGGGCCATTGGCGGGTGGATAGATGTTCCAGGGTGTACGCCGGGTTTGCCACATTGCCGCGTAGATCACCCTGGAATTGCCCGGCTCGAAGGCCAGATCGATGGCGCCGGTATCGCTGCCTTCCCCCAGCACCCGCTGCCAGTGCTGTCCGCCATCACGCGAACGGAACACGCCGCGTTCCTCATTGGGTCCGTAGGGATGACCGAGGGCCGCCACATAGACCGTGTCGGCATCGCTTGGATCGATCAGGATCTTCCCGATCTGCTGGCTGTCGGCAAGGCCGACATGGGCCCAGGTCTTGCCACCATCAGCGGAGCGATAGACACCATCGCCCTGGGCGATGTCCGAGCGCATGTCGGCCTCGCCGGTGCCCACAAAGAGCACCTTGGGATCACTGTCGGCGACGGCGATGGCGCCGATCGATCCGATCGGTTGATCGTCGAAGATCGGCTGCCAGGTGCGGCCCGCATCCAGGGTTTCCCAGACGCCGCCGTTGACGGCTCCGAAATAGAAGTGCTGCGGCTGCCCGGGCACGCCGGCCACCGCCAGCACGCGACCGCCGCGATGGGGGCCTATCGATCGCCAGTGCAGATCGCCGAAATCAACCGCGGCTTCGGCGAGGCTGCCGATCAGCGTCAGGCCGAGGACGATGCCTGGGAGAGCGCGGGAGTAGCGGTGCTTGCATGCCATGAATCTGTCCCTGTGCGTCGCGAGCGTTGACCAGGGCGCAACGATAGGGGATTCGGCTGCCGTAGAGACGAAAACTATTGGTGTCGGCGTAGCCTTGCCCGGGATCGCCGACTTGCAGTCGGCGCTTTGGCTCTTCGGAAGTTCGAGGTCAAGAGCGGCCGAGTGCAACTCGGCGATCCCAGCAATCCCGGGATCGCCTACCGGTCGGCGCGCGCTAGATCTTCCACTCCAGCTGCAGCCAGATCTTGCGGGTGTCGCGGGCAAAGCTGTCGGCATTGTAGCTGGCGTACTTGACCAGGGCGCTCACACCCTGGGCTACCGGGAAGCCCAGTTGTGCATCCCACTCGGTGCCGTAGTCGGCGCTGCCGCGATCGGCGCTGAAATCGTGGAAGGCGAGCAGCCAGCTGGCTTTCGCGGCCCATCCATCCTTGGCCAGGGGGCCACCGGCGCTGACGTAGCGATCGTTCAATCCGTTGACCGGTGTGGTCAGGAACTTGTCGTCCCAGCCATTGAAGGCATGGCCGGTGGCAAAGGGTGTCTGGAAGGCGTAGCGTCCGTCGCCGCTGAGCTGCTCGAAGCCCAGCTTGCCGGTGTAGCCGCTCCAGACCAGACCGCCTTCCAGCAGCAGGTAGTGGGCGTCGATGATCGACAGGCCATCGGCATGGTTGTCCTGTTGCGCCAACTCCAGTGTTGCCAGCCAGCCCAGACCGTCGGCCGGTCCGCCCTTGGCCGCATAGCGCAGGCCCAGATTCCGATGCGAGGTCAGCGGCAGCGTCTGGTTGTCGATGAAATGGGCGTAGCCGGTGAGCAGGCCGGAGCCGAGCGCATGACTGGCGCTGAAGAGATGGGTGCTCAGATTCCAGCGGCCGAGATCGCGATTGGGGTGGTCATCGCCGAAGATGCGCTGCACCCGATCGAGGTAACTGTAGCGCAAACTGAAGCCGTTGCCGAAGCTGCGGGTGGCGTCGAGGGCATCGAAGGTCTGCTCGTTCTGGCGCCAGCCGACATTGCCGAAGAAGCGCTGGTTGTCGTAGACCAGTCGCTGCCGTCCCAAGGTAATCCTGCTGGCGGCATCGGGCTGATAGTTGAGGTACAGCTGGTTCAGTTCGGCGTTCTTCGGGTCGGCCACCACCGGGTAGCGGGTGGTGCCATTGCGGGTGTTGTTGAAGGAACCGTCGTTGAAATTCGCGGTGCCCTCGAGTTCGCCGAACACACTCCAGCCCGACCGGGTTTCGCTGCGCCAACCGACCCGAGCCCGCAGGGTGTTGGCATCGGCATCGCGGCTGAAGGCGTCATCGCTGACCTTCTCGTAGCGCAGCCGGATGTCCAGCGTCAGACCCGAGGGCGGAGGCGGGTTTTGGGCGGCGGCCGGCAGGCCCAATGAAAGCAATAGCGCGGTTGCAAGCAGGGATTTCATGGCAAGGCTCCAGGATCGATAAAGTCTGATCGATCCTAGGTGCCGGCCTTTGCGCGACGCACTGACGCCGGTCAAGCGGAATGAAGAGGGGGCACGGGGCAGGGGGCAGGGGGGCACGGGAAAGGCAGAGCACCAAGGAATCCCTGCCGGGATTCATGTGCTGAACCTTGCCTCGTCATCCGAAGACCCGCAGCCTTCCCGTGCCCCGTGCCCCGTGCCCCGCGCCCCGTGCCCCGTGCCCCGGTCCCCCAGCTACACCCCCGCTCCGCGCAGCAGTGAGAGCTGCAGTTCCACGCGCTTGATCTCGCGCAGCATGCGTCCGGTTTCGAGGTGCTGGGCCATGAAGCCCTTGCCCATCATCACGATCTGCACCAACACCAGGCCGAGCGTGGCCCATCTCACTGCGGTCAGCGCATCGGCGCTGACATACACCTGCCAGAAGGCGTAGAAGCTCAGTACCGAGGCCGCGAGGATCACCAGATACACCATCCAGATGACCCAGCTCAGCGGTCCGCGGAACAGGCCGAAGGCTTGGGCGAAATAGCCGGGCTCTCCGTGTCGGGCCAACAGTTCCTGATCTTCCTTGGACAGGGCCTGCATCATCAATTCATCCAGCTTGCTCATTTCCAGCTCCTTCCAGTCGCGCGCGGATCTTGTTCCGGGCATGCATGAGCCGGGTCTTGACCGTTCCCGGCGGAACGTCCAGAGCGACGGCGATTTCGGCCACGCTCAGGCTTTCCAGATAAAACAGGGCCAGCACCGAACGCTGGGCGTCGGGCAGTTTCTGCAAGGCGTCCATGACCTGATCGATGTCGGCGTTGATTTCACCTGCATCGGATTCGCTGGCGATCTCGGCGTCATCGACGATCTGCGCCTCGGCGGCGCGTCGATCCTGGTCCGAACTTCGAAACAGGCGCTGACAACGTCGCGTCACGATCTGAAAGGCCCAGGCCGGAAACGCGGCCAGATCATCCAGACGAGCCAGGCCGCGCAGAATCTCGATCCAGGCTTCCTGCACCGCATCAGCGGCTCTTTCGGCATCGCCGAGCACCCGCCAGGCATGCCGCATCAGCCTCGGTTGCCAGCGCGCCACCAGCCGTTGCCAGGCCGGCCGGTCCCCGGTCAGCGCCGCAGCGAGCAGGTACTCATCAAGAATTCTCTCGCTGTTGCGCTGCACGTTCAGGCCGCTGTTTGGGTGCTGTCACATATTAGGTGCCAGCCAGGCGCAGATCGGTTCAATGCCGGTTCGACCATCGCCCATTTCCGGGCGCTTCGGCGTCAACGCCCGGAGAGCGCTGCGCGCACTTCGGGCTACACAAGCCGATTCCTTTCCAGGCCCAGAGCCGCAGTGCGGGTCTACCCGGGGGTATCTTTAAATCTCGCATTAAAGCGACTTGAACAAGCCGATTTCGGTCCGCCGCTGCCCTACATTCCCTACACAGCGCCGGTTGTCGGCGTACACGGGGGAACTACGATGCAGACCCGCAGGCGCTATCCCAGCATTGAATCGCCTTGCCCCGCCAATTTCTCCATGGCGCCCGACCAGAAGCGCCAGTGGTGCGAACACTGCCGTCGCGATGTGCACAATCTTGACGCGCTCGATCGTCGCGAACTGTCGCAGCTGACCGCTTCTTCGTCGGCCCTGTGCGTGAGCTACACGGTGCGCGTGCCGGTGGCCGTGCTGCTGGCCACCGGTTCGGCCACTGCGTTGGCAGCGGCGGGCGAGGGCTTGTTGCCATATGACGCGGACGAAGAACCCAGTGAGATGGAGATGGTGGTAGTAGGCGGTATCAGCGCCCAGCGCGAGGCCTGGGAGTCGCTGTTCCAGGAATTGGAAATGCCGGACAGCCTGCAGCTCACCCAGATGCAGCCCGCCAGCGAAGATCCGGAGCCGCATCCATGAGCAGATTTGTGACTGGTATCTGCCTGTGGCTGGCCTTGCCCCTGGTGGCGGCAGCCAACGGGCCTGATGCGCTGCGCGTCACTCGCATGATCGATGCGCTGCGCAGTTGCAGCATCGACGATGCCCAGGATCTGCTCAGCGCCGACTCGCGCGATCTGCTGCAGACCATCGCCAGCCTGGCGCTGCATGTGGATGTCGATATCGAGGAAGATTCCGTCGACATGCAACGACTGCTGCGGCGTCTGCGGGCGCGAGCTGAGCCCGCCCCGATGGAGGCCCTATACGCCGATTACTGCGAGGTCTTCCTGTCACGGCGTTCGCGCCTACTGTTGTCCGGCTTTGCCGCCGGTCGCAGTTTTGAGGCGCAGGATCTGAGTTGGGTGGCCTTGCTCGATCAGCGCCGACACTACTTTGGCACCGGCCTGACGCTGGTCTTTGAGAACGCTGCCTGGCGCCTGAATCTGCAGCGCTTTGCGCAGATGGACTTGATCTATCCGCTGGGTGCAGGGCAGGGCTTCAAGCAGGCCTGGGAACAGGCGATCGGCTACTACGGTGGTGTCGGCATCGATCAGGAGGAGGATCCGGTGTGTGCGGTGCCGGCGCCGCCGGAGCCACGCCCCGATCTGTCTGCGGCTATCCGCGCGCAGCTGTCCAGTCATGACGACGAGCCGCGTCTGCCCGGTCCGCGGCATCTGGTCAGCGTGCTCGAACGCCAGGCCGTGGCCTTCTATGCAGCGGGTCGCGAAGCCTCGGCCTCACCGGCAGCGCAGGCTCTGCAGGCCGAAGTGCTGGTGCGATCGGCCTTCTTCAAGGGGGCAGCGCCGGTGGGCAGCAAGGCCTGGCTGTCGCAGATGGATCAGGCATTCGAATTGTTTCGCGCGGCCGACGCCCAAGGCCTGGATCTGGCTCGGGTGGCGCCGATGCTGAGCTGGCTCGGAGAGCAATATCTGGCGCCGGAATTCGAACGTGCGTCAGACCTCGCTCGGGCGCGCATCGCCTTTGAACTCGCGGCTCGACATCAGAATCTGGATGGCGCCGTCCGCAGCGCCCAGTTTCTCGGCTTCGGCCTGGATGGTGCGCCAGCCCAATGTGGGCCAGCACTGGAACTGCTGGCACCCTTCCGCGCCGACCATCAGAACTCGGCGGTGATCACCAGCGCCTGGATCGCCCTGGATTGCGCTGATCCGGCCGGTCGCGATCTCGAACTGGCGCGGCGGTGGATCGGGGACCTGCATCAGACCCGTTTGTGGGAGGACACCGAGATCGCCGCATTGGCGAAACTGGATGCCAGCCTGGCCTGTGCCCAGACCGCAGCAACGCCCGATTGGCGTAGCCAGTGTCCACCGCAGTCCGAGCACGATGCCTTGAATTTCCAGGGCGAACGCAAGCTCGCGCAGCTGTTCAGGCCCAGAAACATCAAGATTCCGGACGAGTTCAGAAGTGCTCCGGCGCCGTCCTATCTGGGAGATTTCAACCCGGCGATGCGGACACTGAGCTGCGATTGAGCCTGTGGGCGAGTATGCGGGAGCGCCTTCAGCCGCGACGGCTCCGGTAGAACCCCAAGGCACCCTGTGGGAGCGGCTTCAGCCGCGACGGCTCTTGCGCGAATCCCGGACGCGCCCGCCAAGCACGCTGCAAGTCTTTCATTTGAGGGCACGAGGGCACGCAAGATCATGAGCTTGCCGTGAGGCTGCCTTTGCGTGCCCTCGTGCCCTCGCGCCCTCCTATGTTTGATGCGCGAACAAGCGCACCGCCAGGGGCGGCCTCTTGATCCGCGTGCCAACGCTCGGCCAAGCCACTCAGCGCTCCGACGGTAACGAATCGCGGCTGAAGCCGCTCCCACCGTCGGGCATGCCTGCTCCGCGGGCAAGTGCTCGACCAGAAGGGGGTCACACCGGCGATTCCCCGGGGCAGACGCCCGGATCCGTTTCATCTGTCCTTGACAGGCGCCCTACAAATGCGAATGATTCGCAAAAACAGGCGGGTCGAATGTGAGCTTCGAACTCACTGGCACTCAGGCTTCGACGACACAGGATTCCCATGCATCAGCAAGCTTCGGTCATCTGGCTGGCTGCCGTTGGCGCCGCCATCAGCCTTCCAGCAGGCGCCACCACCTATTTCACCGTGGCGGAAGTCAGTGAGCAGCTGTTTCCGGCGCAGGAGCTGACGCCGGTGCCCATCGCGCTGACGCCCACCGAGGCCAAGGCGGTGCAGAAGGCCAGCGGCGTGCGCGTGCGAGACCCGAGGCTGAAGCTGTGGCGTGCCGCTGACGGTGGCTGGATGTACATCGACCGGGTGCTGGGCAAGCATGAGTACATCACCTACGCATTGGCACTGGATGCCGCGGGCGCGGTCACCGGCCTGGAAATCCTGGAGTACCTGGAGACCTACGGTGACCAGGTGCGTCACCCGAAATGGCGGGCACAGTTCACCGGCAAGCAGCATGGAGCGACCCTGAAGCTGCAGGCTGACATCGCCAACCTGTCGGGAGCAACGCTGTCCAGTCTGCACCTGACCGAGGGCGTGCGCCGCCTGCTGGCCACCCATCAACTGGTGGTGACCGCGCGCTGATGCACATTGCTGCGCCCGCGCCGACTGCTGATCCCGGGAATGCCACGGTGTTGCCGATGCGGGAACGCATGCGGCCTTTGCTGGGCACCTTCGTGTGCATCCGCGTCGAGGTCGACGCTGCCCAGGCCAACCGGGTCTTCGCAGCCGCTTTCGGGGCCATCGAGCAGGTCCAGGCCTGCCTCAGTTTTCACGACCCCCAGTCGGAACTCTCCCGAATCAATCGCAGTGCCGCGGTAGCAGCACAGAGGGTGTCGCCGCTGTTTGCACGGGTGCTGCGTGCCTCTCTGGCGCTGGCCCGAGCCAGCGAAGGCCGTTTTGACCCCAGCATCGGCGCACGTCTGGTGCGCTGGGGACAGCTGCCGGCGCCAGAAGCGGCAGCTGCCGACGAGCAGGCCGACTGGCGCGACCTCAGTCTGGTCGACGGCCAGACCGTACGCTTCCACAAGCCGCTCTGGCTCGATTTTGGTGGAATCGCCAAGGGCTACGCGGTCGATCTCGCCGTGGCCGCATTGAAAGCGCAGGGCGTGCGCAAGGGTCTGGTCAACGCCGGCGGCGACTTGCGTGTCTTCGGCGCTGATCCGCAGACCATCCACGTGCGCCATCCGGCATCCCCGGCGCAGTCCATTCCCCTGCTTCAGTTGAGGGACAGTGCGGTAGCGACCAGCGCCGGCTATTTCAGCGCCCGCGATGGCTACACCGCTCTGGTCGACACCGCCACCGCGGCGCCGATGGGCGCTGGCGAGTCAGTCACGGTGGTTGCGCGACGGGCCATCTGGGCCGATGCCCTGACCAAGATCGTGCTCTCCGGTCACGCCAGTGCCCCGGGCCTGTTGCGTCGTTTGGGTGCCCAAGCGGCGTGCATCGACAGCCGCGGCCAGACCAGGAGGCTGGGCTGATGCGTGCCCATCAACGCGAACGTTTTCAGATGCCGCGCTGGGTGCGCCTGGCGGTCTACGGCGTTGGCCTGTTGTGTGCCTTCAGTGGTGTGCTCTGGTTGCTGCTGCACCATTTTGTGCAAGTGGAGGGCGAGTTCGGCCCCGAACCTTCGCCTTTCCAGCATCCGCTGCTGGTGCTCCACGGCGTGGTGGCGGCGATGTTGATCTGGCTGTTCGGCCTGCTCTGGTTGACCCACGTACGCCGCGCCTGGAAACGCCGCCGCAATTGGCGCAGCGGTGGCTTCATGGTGCTGTTGCTGGCCTGGCTGGCGATCAGTGGCCTTGGCCTCTATTACCTCGGCAGCGAGCAATGGCGCCAGTACACAGGCATCGCTCACTGGCTGGCCGGAATCATCGCCACGCTTTGGCTGCCCTTCCATATCTGGCGCGGACGCCGCGCCGTCCAGCTTCCCCCCTGACGGAGATCTCCATGTCCTTGCTCAAACCTGCTGGCGCCACGCGCCTGGCATTGCTGTTGGCGGCGCTGCTGACTGTGCCCGCGGCGCACGCTGACGAAGCCCTGTTCGGATACGTCTACGGCGTCGAAACGCTGCCCCAGGGGCGCATGGAATTCCAGAGTGCCTGGACCCATCGCTGGGACAAGGGCCGGGGACGGTTCTCGGCCGATGAAGTCCAGACCGAATTCGAGTACGGCGTGACCGATCGATTTTCCACGTCTGCCTATCTGATGTTCCTGGGGGTTGATCACCGAGGCGCGTTCCCGGCCACCGCCGAGGAGGGCGAAGCACTGTACCCGGATCGTCAGGGGACTTACTTCCGCGGCGCCAAGTTGCAGTTCAAGTACAACCTGGCCTCGCCCTACCTCAACAACGGCTGGGGTCTGGCGCTGCTGCTGGAGCCGCAGTACCACCGCCGTTTTCGCGTGGATGGCGCAAGCACCCGCCAGTGGGAGCTTGAAACCGGGCTGTTGCTGCAGAAGAACTTTCTCGACGACCAACTGGTGCTGGCCTACAACGCGCTGGTCGCGCGCGAGCGCCGGGTGCTGCTGGAAGACGGCAATGCGGTCGAGCACGAGTGGGAATACAGCAACAGCTTCGGCGCTTCCTATCGGGTGGCCCCGAAATGGTTCCTCGGCCTGGAGGCGCGTCATCATATGGATGTGCTGCAGGATCCGGATTCAGGTGATTACGGCAAGAACCAGTACAGCTTCTTTGCCGGTCCAACGGTGCACTACGGCACCCGCGGCTGGTGGCTGACCGCCAGTTATCTGCGCCAATGGCGCGGCAATCCCACCTACGCGCGCTCGGTCGGCGAGGTCATCGGCGGCGTCAACACCGATCTGCATCTGGACGAGAACGAGAAGAACGAGTTCCGCATCAAGTTCGGTATCGACTTCTGATCGCGCAGCCGGACGATCTCAACCGGTCGGTATCTGAGGTGTCTCGAACCCGTCGAAGTACAGCTGGTCGCTCCACTCATCGGCGCCGAGATCAAACGGGCCGCTGTGATTGGGTACGCCGGGAGCGTCGAATCCGCGCTGCTGGCCATCGATGTCCAGCAGGCGCGGCACCGAGGTGGCTGTCGGGTTGTAGCAGTAGTCGATCAGGGGTGAATTGGCGGACAGGCGAAAATCATCCGCGGCCGGATTCACGAACAGTGGATCGGTCACAATGAAGTCGGCGCCGATGACAATGAAGGGCAGCAGGCTGAAATCGATGCAGTCGAAGCTGGACGACTGGATGCTGGAGGCATTGATGGTGCTCAAGCCAGGTGCCTCGTAGATGATCGAGTTGTGTATCTCCAGCGCGCCGAAGCTGCCGCTGATGGCGGTGTTGAAATCCGTGTTGTGGGTGACCGTGTTGTAGTACAGGCGCAGATCCGAGTTGGCCGATTGGATGACCGTTTGCGCCAGGCTGTTGCGGGCAATGATGTTCCCCTGCAGCCATGCGTCGCTGTTGGCCAGGCGAATCGCGCTGGCGGTCACGGCCTGGTTTGCCATGACCCAGGTGCCACGCAGATCCAGCCTGTGGCCGATCATGTTGATGGCGCCACCGTTGCTGCCGGCCAGATTGTCTTCCAGCCGCGAGCAGCGCATGCCGCCCTGACAGCCGTCGAAGGGCACCATGGTCACTGCAGCTGAACTCTGGGCATGGATGGCGCCGCCATCGCGGCCGGCGCTGTTGCTGTTGAGCTGGGCGCCGACCAGGGTGAGTCCGGAGTTGTCCAGCCAGAAGGCGCCGCCATCAAAGCTGGCGTCGTTCAGATTGAAATTGACCAGGAAATGGGCGTCGCCCAGGCCGACGATCTGGCTGCTGTTGCGCGCATAGACACCGCCGCCCGAGCCGCTGGCGCGATTGAAATAGACGCCATCGCCGACGGTTGGCGCGATGATGGTGACAGAGCAATGATCGGCGTAGATGCCGCCGCCGTTGAGCGCTTCGTTGTCGAACAGATTGCCCTCAAAGCGCAAGAGGGTGCCCGCGCTGCTGCTGCAATAGATGCCGCCGCCGGCATCCGTGGCGCTGTTTCCGAAGATCTGGCTGGCGGCATCAATGATCAACCGACCGCTGAGAGTGCCGTTGAAGTGGATGGCACCGCCGCGCCCGGAGCTGTTGCCGCTGAGGGAGACGTTGTTCAGCGTGACCCGGTTGGACCCATCGATTTCGATGCCGCCGCCGAAATCGGCGTCAGGCTCGCCGCCGGTGATGGCGAGATTCTGCAGATAGACATCGCGTACGCTGCCGTCGCCGGCAAGGATCTCGATCACGCTGTCGGCAGCGCCGCCGGCGCCATTCAGGGTTGTGCGGCCACTGGGAACGGTGTCGGCGCAATCGCTGTAGCCGCCAATCAGCCACACGGACTGGTTGGAAATGTTCAGCGCTACGGCGCTGTAGCTCTGGTTTCTGGCGATGTGGATGAAGTCGGTGCCAGGGTTGGATTGGGCCTGGCTGATGGCCAACGCCAGATCCGTATGCGTGCAGGCGGCGTCGGCGCCCACGGCATAGGTGGCGGCCATTGCCGGACCCGCCAGACTGAAAGCGGTGACAGCCAAGCTTGTCCGCAGTGCCCATCGAGCATGAAGACGATATCTGTCCATGACTTCACGGTAGCTCCGCGAGCACGGCCCACCTTGACCCTGATCAATCAGCGCTGCTTCTTCCAGTGGCGGACTGGGAGCCTGCTTCTGCGAAGTCTTCCGAAAATGCCCCGATCACTCTGCGACACTCGGGGAGGCATCAGCCTTCGTCCTCCAGCACCGGCAGCTGCAGGCGCACGCGCGTGCCGGCTCCCGGCTTGCTGGTGATGTCCAGACTGCCGCCCAGGTCAACAGCGCGCTGCCTGAGGCTGCCGAGTCCACGACCAGCGCTCACTTTTTCGACATCGAATCCCCGACCATCGTCGGCCACCTCGATCAGCACGTGGGCTGGCCTGGCGTTTCGCGGATCATCGATACGCTCGCAGGTGACGGCGACTCGGGTGCCCCGTGCATGCTTGATGACGTTGGTAAACAGCTCCTGCAGGACGCGCAGCACCTGCAGGCTGCGCTGGGGTGACAGTCGCGGCAGTTCGGGCATTTCGGTGAAATCCCAGGCCAACTCAATGCCGAGCGCGCTCAGTCGGCGAGTCAGCCTCTCGCGCAGGCGCGCGAGCAGATCGTTCAAGCGTTCGCTATGCACATCGCTGGCGTCGATCAGCAGGCGCAGATCGTCCAGCGCGATCTGAACCGACTCGCGCAAGAGAGCCGCAGATTCGCCGCGGTCGGCCAGGGCCAGCGCCTGCACCAGTTGGCCACCAACCCCATCGTGCATCTCCCGCATCAGCCGATCGCGTTCCTCGAAGCGCGCGCGCTCCCTGTCGATCTCGGCGATACGCCGCCAGTTGTTCTCGATGTGGGCGGTCTTTTCCGCCACCTTGATCTCAAGCTGCCGATTGACCAACTCGGCGCCTGCCAAGGCTTGCGCGTAGCGGCGCAGCAACATCGCGCCGAAGACCAGAAGCACCATGGGCGCAGCGAAAGGCAGGTAGCGGATCGATTGCCAGTTTCCAAGCAGGCGAGTGTCGACCAGCCAATCGCGCACACCGATGACCAGAAGGACACTGGCCAGGGTCAGCAGCGCGCCCGCCTCGCCGCTGAGGTGCTGGCGTCTTACTGCAGACCACAATCTTGTCGAAATCACCGCGCCAACGACCAGTACGCCCGGCACGATGACGTAGAGCGCCGCCACCCGATAACCCGTGCGCAGGTCAATGGCACTGGCGCCCAGGGCAAGGACGCTCGCGGCAAGACCAAAGCCGAGCACGATGCGCTCAAGTTTGTGTGCTCGCACACGCTGCAGGCGCAGCACGAAGAACAGGCCGAAGATGACGAACCAGATCAGTGCGATCAGCACCGCCGGGCGCACCAGCCAGGCCGGGACGCTGCCACCAGAGCTGCGCAGATCGAGCATGGTGTGGGCAGCCCAACAGGCCAGCGCGGCGGCAAACCAGCCGAAGGCGGTGTCCTTGGGGCGCACCAGAAAGAACCCGGCCAGCACCAGCGCCAGAAATCCGATGACCTGAACGGCAAGGCGCGGCCAGTCCTTCTCGATGCGGTTGCGGGCAGCCTTGTAGCGGGCCATGGCACTGGCATCGCCCAGCCAGAGTTCAGCCATGCCGGCGCTGTTGATGCGCGAGCGTACCAGCACCAGGACGGTGTTCTCGCCAGGCTTGAGCAGGTCCGGGCTGAGGTTGTAGCGGAGGTCGTGGCGGTATTCCGGGGGTGGATCGCGCAATACACCCGAATCGGCCAGCAAGGCGCCATTGACCCAGACTCTGGGAGCGGCAAAAGGACGCTGCAACATCAGCCCCCACAAGGCCGGTGCCGGACTCGGCAGCTCGAAGCGAAACCGATACCACGCATGCTGCAGGCTCGAGTGTTCATCGACCGGCGCGTCGTCCGGTAGGGCGACCGGCAGCCAGTCATCGGTCTGTACAGGCTCAGTCGAAAAGGGCGCCAGGCTGCGTTCGGCCTGTTGCAGACGCAACAGCGGCTGTGGCAAGTCCGTATGCGTGCTTCGGTCGAGTATCAGAATCAACAGCAGGCCCGCGGCCAGACCCAGAACCAGGCAAGCCCAGGCGTTGAGCAGACCGTGGGCGGGCACCCGATCAGTCATGACTGCCGTCAATCAGACCCATGCGTCCGGCCTCGAACAGCGCTTCGGCGCGGGAATGAACTTCCAGCTTTTCGTAAATCCTGCGGGTATAGGAAGCCACCGTATTGGCGCTGAGGCCCAGCAGCTTGGCGACCTCGGCGTGGTTGTAGCCCTTGGCGGCGAGGCGCAGGACTTCGATCTCCCGCGCCGTCAGCTCGCTCTCGGGTGGCGGTGGGCTGGCGGGCTGATCCCGCACCAGTCTGCTGACCAGAAAGCGCGCAATGGCCGGACTGATCGGCGCGCCGCCCGCCAGAATCTGCTCGATGGCGTCAACCAGCCCGATGCTGGTCTCGTCCTTCAGCAGATAGCCGCGAGCACCGCGTTCGAAGGCCCGGATCAGTTTCTGCTCGTCACCGAAAACGGTCAGCACCAGGATGGCAAGAGCAGGGCAGCGCTCGGACAGTTCGGCAATCAGGTCCAGGCCGGATCCATCGGGAAGTCCCAGATCGACAATCAGCACATCCGGCGTCAATGCCCGCAGGCTGGCACGCGCGCTGCGCAGGCTGTCCGCTTCGAACAGCAGTTCGAACTTCAGCGTGGCGGAAAGGCGCTGGACCAGCGCCGCGCGCGTGGCCGGTTCATCTTCGACGATGGCAACTCGAATCTTGTTCACATCAGGACGTTTGCCGGACAGCGCTTCGTCATGGACGCCATGGCCATATTCGCTCACTCGAAGCCAGAAGCGAAGACAGGAGAGGCCTGCCAGCGCTGTTGCAGGCTGGAGATGGGCAGGCCTGCCAGGCCGTCCAGGTCCAGTGCAGCCCGCTCACGGGTGATGGCCTCGGCCAGGGCCACACTGCCCAGACTCTCGAAGCGCAGCAGTGCCGATCGCAGCCGGTCGCGCATGTCGGTGCTCACCACCATGGAACCATCGCCATCCACCAGGCTGGCAATCGCGGGCATCCACGCATCCTTGAGCTGCCAGAGCTCCAGGTAGAAGCTCGGGTCGACGAAAGTGGCCTGATACAGATCCAATTGCAGGGACTCATACAGCGCGATGTAGTGCGCGCCACCCGGGCTCATGGCCATGCGTTCATCCCGCAGTCGTTGCAACAGCGTCACTTCAGCCTGAGTGCCCATCAGCAGTGAAGATGTCGGACTGCCGGCGTCCGGGGTGCCGGTTTCGGTGGGAAAACTGCATACACCGATCAGCAGGCAGGCGACATAGCAGCTCGGCCGCAGGTTCCCAATAGGGCTGGGCATGGTCAGCACGGTAGCTTGATTGGCGCTGCCGATGGCGGCTGCAGTGCCCGGGACTGCCTCCAGCAGGTCGATGGTCCAGAACTCGATCTGCTCGGGGTTCGCCGGCACGCTCACGGTTGCGAGTAGGTGACTGGTGCCCGGCTGAATGCTGGCTCCGAAGGGACCAACCAGCCCGGAACTTCCGGAGACTTGCATCCCGAGCGTGGCCGTTTGCTGGATCGCCGGCGACACGTGCAGATAGGCGCCCACCCGGTTACCGACAAAATACCCGCTGGCACCTTGACCGGGGAGCGGCTGGCCCAGGGAAGCGATCGGCAGCAGTGGCGGGCTTGAGGCGGAGCGCCAGAGCTCGTTGTTGGACGCATCCAGGGACCCCAGCCACAGATAGGTGCTGGAGCCGATGCCCGGTGGCAGCGCCGCAATGGTGTGGGCAGGCGGAAGATGCTGCATGGGCGCGGGGGCAAAGTTGATTCCGCTGCGCGCGTACACCTGCGTGCCGCCGATCGACGTCGGCGTACTGCCCTCACTTCGTGCGGCGACCAGATCATCGCTGCCATCGCCGTCGGCGTCGATCCAGGCGTAGGCCCGGGATATGCCCGGCGTGCCGGCGCCCAGGCTTTGACTCAGGGCATAGGAAGGGACACCGTTCTGGTCCAGGCCATCGTGACGGAAGACCAGATCGCCGGTGGCCGCTCCCAGAATCAGGTCGAGGTCGTTGTCGCCATCCAGATCGCGCAGGGCGGCGGCAAACACCGTGCCTATGCCAGCGAATGCCGGCGGGTCGCTTTCGATCATCGGATCGGGACCCGTGCCTTGATGCAGCCAGAGCCGCGTCTGGGTACCAAACAGCACCAGATCGTCCAGGCCGTCGCCATCCAGATCCCCCACAGTCGCGCCTACCGCGCCGGCGTGGGGCAAAGTCTGCACCAGCTCGAATCTGAGCGGGAGATTTTCCGGTTGCACCGTGGCGTAGATCTGGCTGGGGCGACCGATGCCGCGAACCAGGATGAAATCCCGTGCCGTGGGCGCACTCTGTGTCAGGCTGAGGGATGCGACGGCGGCGACCAGATCAGCCGAAAACTGCGATGAATGACGGCGGAAGATTCCCGCAGATCCCTGCTGTGCGCCACCCTGATTCATCCACACGGCAAGCGTGTCGTTGGTCGATTCCTGGGCGACCAGCAGATCAGGATCGCCATCGGCGTCGAGGTCGGCGAGTTCGATATCGACCGGCAGGCTGGTGGGCAAAGTCTGAGCGCTTTCCAGTACGACCGAGGTACTTGCCGGCTGGGGCCGTTGCCACTGGATCACGATTCGATCCTGAGTGCTGCCGCTGCTGTCAAAGCGGATGGCAACAACGTCCGCGCGATCGTCCAGCGTGAGATCCCTCGCCAGCAGCTTGAGCGTTGGAACCGCCGGCAGCAGACTCGAATCGCTCTGCACCAGGATGTTGCCCTGGGAGCAGGCGTGCTCGCTGATGCCGAGCAAGAGCAGCGCGGTCAGCACGCCCTGGCGAATTTGCGCTTTGCGGAACATGGTCGTTCTTCCTGCATTCTAGAGGCCGCTTCAGGCTAGGAGCTGTGGCCTATGCACACACACCTCAGACCGCAGGCTTGACAGGCCAGGCTCAAGCTGAGTACCGCAATGAACTGTGGGCCGGCGCTTCACCCGGTCGAGTAACCCACGCCCGTGATCGTGCGCATCCATTGTTCGTTCCGAGGGTAGGTTCAGGGGGCAAACCGCTGCCGAGTAGCGCGCGTATCGATCATGTCGCAGCGGCGGATACCGGATCAGTCCTCGAAGCCGTCGCTCATCAGCAGTACGCCGCGCCATTCATGCGCGCCTATATCGGGCGTCCCGTCCCGCGGCAACCCGTCCAGATCAACACTGGCCGCGAATGCGGAGTTCCCGGCGTCAACCATCGCTGCCTGCGCTGACGCTGCGCTCAGGTTGCGAGCTGCCACGTCGACGAATCCCGGCATCTGCGCCTGCGAGTTCTGATCGAACCCCGTTTGCGCGCGCCAACTCTCCAACGTACCTGTCTCCGCGACCCAGGACAGCCCCGCTGTGCCGCTGGCGCAGCGCTGGTAGTCGAACAGCGCGAACGCCGCTGGCGTTGTGGTGACCGAAAAGCAGGCCAGGCCGGGGTTGTTGCCGAGTTGGATCGCGTTGTGGCTGATGCGATGCAGCGCACCCTCGTTGCCGATCGCCACACCGCTGCCGCCACCCGATGCCAGATAGATGCTGTTGTTGCGCACGTTCAGCGCCTCCATCACAGCATCGCCGCTGGCACCGCAGCAGACGGGCGCCGCGATGGCGCGCACGGAAAAGGGCTGGGTTGAGCTCAGCACATTGTTCTCGACCACGCAGTTGATGCACGAACTCAGCCCGATCAGCACATTGCCCAGATCGTGCACGCGGTTTCCAGCAATGACGACGTCTTCAAAGCGTTCGGCGGTGCTATAGCCGGCATTGACGGTAATGCCCCAACAGCCCTGAGCCGCAGCCCCCGGATCCTCATGGACCACATTCTGCTCGATGCGCAGATCTCTGAAATTGCCGTGCACCACCAGCGAGGTGGCCTGGCAAACGCCCTGTGCATCCAGCGCCGAGCGGTAGAGCCGATTGCGCAACACGCGCACACCGAGTCCAAGTCCTGCACTGAGGTAGATATTGTGATCGAGGATGGCGCGAGTGCCGTTGGATTCAAACTGACTGTCCAGAATCTCGGTGCCGCTGTCTCCGCCCAGCCAGCCGTGCGTGGAGTTGTGGTGGATGAACGCTCGGCGCAGGACGATGCGCTGATTGCGACCATCGCAGTTGGGATCAGGGCGGCAGGGGTTGGATCCGGCTTGATGCACGCCGATACCAAAGCCATGTATCTCCAGATCGCGCATTTCGACATCGTCGACATCGTTGAACAGGAAGATCCCGCTGCCGTTGGGGCCCGCTCCAATCAAGTGCAGCCCTTCGATCAGATAGCCACCGTCCTGCAGCGCGTTGCCACCGTTGGCCAGGCTGATGGCCGAGTCGTCGACCAGCATGCGCAGGATCGGCGCTCCCTCATCGCCGCTGGACCAGGGTGCGCTGTAGTCACCCAGTACGCAGCGCTGATCGGCGCGGCAGTTGGTGTTGAACCAGTTTCCGAGTCCGTTGCTCTCAAAGGCGCCGCCGCGACACAGGCGCACTTCGTCGCCTGCATTCATGCTCAGGAATCGCGTGCGCGCCGCTGCCGCGCTGCGCCAGGGTTGGTCGATACTGCCGCTGGCGGCGTCGTTGCCGGGCACGCAATCAGCGTCGGCACCGTTGGCGCAATCACAGACATGGGTGACTGTGGCCATGGTCGGAACCGCGGCCGTGATGAGCGCCGCGCCGAGCATCCCCGCCCACAGGCGGTTCATCGGGTCGCTCCAAGCGGAGGACAGCGTTCGAAACCCAGTACAGCGGTCGACAACTCCTGGCCAGATTCGACGGCACCCTTCCACCAGCCACCACCGGCGACGGCCTGCAGCACGCCTAGTGGCCCAGTTCCCTGGAACAGATCGGTTCCAGCCTGGCGCACAGCGGCACACAGGCCCAGCGTGGAATCGTAATGATCTCCCCGCACCAGCAAGCTCAACATGGCCAGCTTGTTCTGGGTGAGATTGTCCGGATCGGGCACCGGGCTGCAGCTTTGGACCTGGGTGAAGCCGGGGCCGCCGAGCTGACAGTTGACCCCGTTGGGCCAGTTGGCATTGACATCGATGTCGCCACCGGCAGTGGTCGGCAAACTGGCCAGAAGGCGGTCTGGAGTGACCGACAGCGCTCGGCGCCAGTCCTGCGCCAATGCCGCCGGATAGGTATGTGCGTAGTTCAGATACAGCCGCTCAAGGATCGGATAGAACCACGCGTAGAGCATGAAGTTCTGGCCCATGAAGCAATTCGGGCCCGGCTCGAACTTGAGCTGACACATCAGTCCGGCGCTGAGCGAGTTCTGGATCAGACGCGTCAGCACCTGGCGTAGTCGTGTATCGCAGGTTGTGCCGACCGCGCCGTCGGCAAATTGCGCACAATTGGCCAGACTCTCGATGTACTGCAGATTGAGGCGGCCGATGGCCGACCAGGTGGTGTCATCGTTGGGATCGTCGATGAAGCGCAGCGCCGCGGCGCTGCCGGCAGCGGCAAGGCGATCACGTTGGGCGACGTTGGGGCGCAACAGGTAGCTCAGGGCCTGATGTCGATTGTAGGTGTAGTCCGCCGAACCAGAATTGGACCGGTGCCACAGGCCGTCACCCGTGCCGCCTGAGCCGAAGCTGTGGCCGGCAATGTTGCTGTTGGCGCCGGCTCCATTCGGGAAAGGGCCGAAGTTGTAGTAGGCGGTGTGCGCCATCAACCGCGCCTGCGGCAGGGCGAACTCCCACAACCAGCGCGGCTGGCCGCTGCGCTGAAACTCGGTCAATTCGATGAGTGCCGGATCCCAGTAGTTGAGCTTGCCCTCGTTGCTGGCCGGGTCCGGATTCTCGGTGAAGCCGAATTGCTCGTTGAACTGGATGTCCGGCCACAGCTGCAAGCCGAAGGTCTGGGCGCAAGTCCACTGGCTGCCGTTCCCGGCTGCGGCATCGATGCAAGGCTCGTCGCCCACGGTCGCCAGGTGCTTTTGCTGCAGATATTGCAGATAGGCCTGTCCGGGCGCCTGCGCCAGCGTGCCCGCGAGCGGCGGCTGCACCTCAGCCGCATCCAGATCCTCCGGCAGGGCTCGCAGGGTCAGCGCGCGCTCGGCGGCAAGACCATTGCGCACCCGCAGCCCGTCGAGCAGGTTCAGCGCCTGAACCTGATCGGTCGCCACCGTCATGGCGACGCGCCCGGAGAACCACAAGCTCTTGGCTTTCCCCACCAAGATCGGTTCGGCGATCAGCTCCAGGGTGAGCTGTCCATCCTGCACGGTCAGCGCCTGAGGCTCGCGATAACGCATCCACGGCATGCTCGCCATGGCCAGCAGCCGGGCACTGCTCCCCAGGGGACGGATCAGCCCCGCTGTTGGCTGGGCGAAGAAGTCACTGCTGCTCAGCACATTGCCGTTCTCGGTCAGCTGAGCGCTGCGCTGCCAGGGCGTGCCACCGCCACGGCGCTGGGCGACGCGATAGGCATTCGCCGTTCCAGGGGCAAAGGTTTGAACGTTGCCGATGGCGGCTGCTATCGCCTGGGTCTGGGCTTCCACACCCCGCGCCAGCGGCAACCGGTATTGTGCGTATTCGAACTCGACCAGGCCATCGTCGGGATTGGACTGCGGGCTGCCGCAGGCGTTGCCCACCTGAAAATCCATGTCGATCGCCGCGCTGCCGCGGTTGAAACGCAGACTCAGGCTGAAGGGGAAGCGCAGCCAGTTCGGATCGCCCTGGCAAAGATCGCCATTGCCGGCGACCGCCAGATGGCCATCCACATGCAGCGCCGCCTGCACCGGCCCGGTGACCGCTTCCCAACGCACCCGATCAACCACCAGCGAGCCCGGCAAGGCTTCAGACGCCTCCAGTATCGGCGCGCCCCCCGGTTCGCGCACTCGCACCGCCAAGCCTTCGTCAGCACTGCCCGCCTGCGCTGAGTAGATCTCAGTCAATGGGCCGCCGGGCGACTGGCGCACGCGGATGCGCCTGATCGGTTGTGACCGCGTACCGTCGACGTCGAACTCCGCTGCGCCGGTGTCGACCAGGTAACGATCAGCACCCAGCGACAGCAGCTGAAGGGCGCCAGGGTCTGAGACGGGAGCTGGGGCGACCGGCAAACGCATCAGCGCCAGCCTGGCCGTCGAGCTTGCGGCGAGATCGACTGCCAGCGCAACTTGCAGCCAGCGCACCGGGGCGGAAGTGTTTGCCAGCGGCTGGCCCCAGCGGGATACCAAGCTGAACTCCGCCGGTCGCCGCAGCCCTTCCGGTCCGATCACGATCAGGCGCTCGAAGTCGACGTCGTTCAATGCCGCCGATCGCGCCATGGGCACGCTGCCGTAGGCCAGTTCATCCAGGCGGGCGGCGGCATCGTTGCCGATCTCGAAGCAGCCCAGCAATTCGGCTTGAGCCAGCGGCGGCAAGGGCAGAGTGTCGCCGCCCAGCGTACCCGACAGGCAGTCGGGCAATACGCTCTCGAAGCCGTCGGCGAAGACGGCATCCTGGGCCCACAGCGGGGCTGTGACCAGCTGGATTGCCATGGCAATGGCGAACAAGTGGGTCTTCATGCGCAACTCCGAAGCTGGCCTGACAAGCTGAGGATCAGCTTGACTCGGACCACATCCGCGGATTGACACCCGAATTGGGCTTGACGGCGGCGTGGTCTGGTATTAGCCCGTCGTCCTTGACAGGTCATCGGCACCCAAGGGCGAGATAGGCATCGGGCGCAAGGCGATGGTTCACCGCAGGCCTTCTATCAAGCACCTTGTCGAGGGCAGACTTGGCGGCTTCTTCGCGGACCGCGGCAGCAGGCATGATCATCGGCATCGATCTAGGCACCACCCATTCCCTGGTTGCACGCTGGACCGAACGCGGCAGTGAGCTGATTGCCAACTCCCTGGACGAGGTGCTCACGCCTTCGGTGGTTGCTGTCGACGCTGCAGGTCGCGTGCTGGTCGGCGCCGCCGCACGTGAGCGCCTGCTGACAGATCCCGCGTCAGCCAGCGCCGCTTTCAAGCGCTTGATGGGGTCCGAGGGCGATATCCGGCTGGGAAGTCGCAGCTTCCGCCCCGAGCAGCTCTCGGCGCTGGTCTTGCGCAGCTTGATTGCCGATGTCGAAGCCACCACCGGCGAGTCGGTGGTCGAGGCCGTCATCAGCGTGCCTGCGTACTTCGGTGATGCCCAACGCCATGCGACGCGCCTTGCCGGCGAAC